>NZ_JBMFSV010000001.1:0-106879 GCF_049967375.1 Fervidicoccus sp.
GGCACGCTCATCACATTGTATTTGTCAGCGATGTCAGTGTTCTCATAAGCTTCTACTGTATCTGCAATTACGGATTTGTTTCCTAATTTATATGATTCGAAAGCGATCATGTTTGCAAGCAGCGCTGCATATGGACAGTATGGGCATGATGGAGTAATTATAACTTCAATATACACCTTTCTGTTTATGCTTTTGATGGTTTGCTTGCTGCTTTCTTCAAGACCTGAATCGTTCTGACTAATTCTGATAATTGTCTCTACTAAGCTCCTTATCTCCTCTCCTGAAGGTATACCAGTATATCTTATCCTTCCCTCAACTAATGTTACAGTAGGCGTTCTTGATATTCCATACTGCTTAAATTTCTCTGCATCCTTTTCTTTATCATATACAACAAAATCAAATAGCTTTTTTCCGTTTACGCTAGGACTTTTTTCCCTGAAATAACTTAAAAGCTTTATCGTTTCCTGACAGTAGTAGCAGCTTTCTTTAACAAAAATCTCTGCAATCACTGGAGATGCCATATCTCTAAGCGCCTCTTCGAGAGCCTCTAATGTTTCTTCGTCAAGCTCTCCTCCAGGCACCATTGGGTGCTCTTCATTAAATTCGGATGTCTCTTCTTCTGAACTCATGATTATTCACCTAAAAAATGACATAATCACTCTTTCGTTTGAAGGATTAAAAGGTTAACGTAAAGATCTTTTTTTGCACATTAGAAATGTCATATTTAATCCGAGAGCCTCCTCTATCTTAGTATGATGTTTGAATATTCCTAAGGTATTATTTTTTAAAGCCCGATGATAAGATATGAGTATGGTAAGGGAGTCAGTTCATTTTAGCACTTGATCCTCGAATACTCTTTCTTTTAAGGTCAGCGTCTTACCTTTTTAATCCTGTTTCTTGAATTTTAAAATTTTTAATTTAAAATATCTGGAGATCAGATTATACAACATGTCCATATCAACAAATTGAAGGTTTTTAATCATGAAGCTGTACTCAAAAAAAGGCGATGAGGGAAGCACGTTCTGCATGAAGTATCTAGAAATGGTTCCTAAGAATCATCCGTTTGTTGAATTCGTCGGAGAGCTTGATGAGGCTGAAGCTTCCTTAGGGCTAGCTAGTAGCTTGATTCCAGATGAGCTTAAGGAAATAAAAAGCGAGGTTGATTGGATCCAAACCCTTTTGTTCAGGATAGGTTTTACTATCGCTGGTAAGGACTGCATCAGCGAAGAAGACTTAAAAGTACTTGAGAGCATAGCAGATAAATATTCAATTTATGCAAAGCCTCTATTTTTGCTCAACGGTGGGCATCCCGCTGCAGCAGCCGTATCGCTATCTAGGGCAATAGTCAGGAGAGTTGAAAGAAGACTTATAGATTTAATTTCAAGAAAGGAGGTCATAAACAAAGAAAAGCTGGTCCTTTCCATTTTGAATAGAGCGAGTAGCGCTTTGTATGGAATACAATTAGCCATAAACGGCAAATTGGGATATGAAACCAAAAGGATAGAGTGTGGAAGCTCAAAGCTCGTATAAAAATTCCGGAATTTCTACGATTTTTTTCCCAGAAATTACCTGATCAATGCTGTGTATTACTCCTCCATAGTTTAAGAGCTCCCTTTCAACTTCTTTCAGATCAATATCTCTGCCCTCTATCACTATTAAGATTGACTCCGTTTCTACATCAATCTCTTTGACAGTTATGTTTACACCTTCAACTCCCCTCACTCTTTCTAAAACTAGCGAGAGCTCATCAATGCCTATTCCTTTGATTGGAATGAGAACATCCAGAACGGCCCTCAAAATGCCCATATTTTATTATCACCGGCCTATTCCAAAATTATATTTGATTTGTTATCTTTATCTTTTTTTCTATATATTGCGGCTCGCTATTTTCCTTCCATATCAACCTCAAAGTAATCGAACTAGAATTAGGAGGCAACTTAAGCACCAGCTCCCTCTTTGCTGAGCTTTTTGGCTGTATGCTTTCTAAGTCAATTTTTGATACGAGAATACCTGAAGAAAATGCAACCAGCATCGGTGCTTCGAGCGGACTTTCAGAATTATTGAAGACGTCTACATTTACGATTACACCGCTTTCATTTCTTCCCCTTATCTCCGCCTCCAAATCTATGCTCCGCTGTTTCTTACTTGCAGAGTTCACTATCAAATTTGTAATTAATATGAAACTCTGGCTCTTTCCGCCGACATCAATTCCATCATTCTTAAAACTTAAAGTTAATATGGGCTCCTTGTCAAAGGGAATTTGATAATCATCGCAATTTTTTGAAATCTCTAAGCGCTTAACGTATCTCTCATTAACCCTTATCTCTAAATACTGAGGAACTTTCTGCGCAAATATGTTAAAGTGAATGTTATTTTGCCTCAATTCATTGCTTTTTACGGATATCTTCTTTATTTCCTGGCTCTTTATAATAGCCCCTCCAGTATAATACTTTATCCAGTTAGTCGTATCCGAATTATCTTCAATTAGCTTTATAATCGTCGCATGGGTCAAAAACACAGGTGTCGAGGATATAACTGTAAGCTTATGGAACCTCCTCTTCGCCTCTCTATTTACAAGCGGGGTGATGTCTATCACCGTAGCTCCATATGTATTTTCTCCAATAGGTAATATAAAATTCGGCTTAAATTGTTTTGATACAGAAATACCATCGAACCAGATCCTCCACTTAACGCTTTCCTGCTTGTCAAAAATTGCTCCTATTTCAAGCAGTGATAAAGTAGCTTTAGAATTGTTCTTCACTTTGTGAAAATAGACTGACTGCTTAGAAGGTCTATACAGACCGCCAATGCTTTCGCCTATTACTACCGATTCGCTAAGGGCCTCACCGCTGAACTTTTTTTCCAATAGTGCTGTTAAAGTGCTATCATCCAAAATAATGTCACCCTTTCAATAATTCTTAACTAAAAAGCAATATATATCATTTGACAGTTTTAGCTTTTATCATTTGCCTAATTAAAAAACATGCTAAAGATTTACCAATATAAATGATAAGGGAACAATTATTGGAACCACAAATCCTGTCAGGAAGCCCTGCACGAAAGCAGCGATAACGCTATCTTCACTCTTGCAGTACTTAAGCACAAATGGAAACAAAACGTCATATACAGGATCTCCGGCATAAGTTACTGCGCCAAAATCTCCAAAGTATTTTTGAATGCTTGGAAATGCGATTATGCCGAAGAGCTCACGGGACAAATTGGAAAAGAAGCCTATAGTTCCTAGAGTGCTTCCGCCTAAAGCGCTTAAATATGGACCTGTAAAAGTATACCATCCGAGCCCCATGCATGCAGGTATGGAGCCCTTCCCAAGCACAAAAAAGAAAAGCAAACCCGTTATAAGAGAACCTAAAATTCCGAACAACAGCGTTCTTACTCCTAAAAACGCCTTTCTAAAGCTTTTGATTTCCTTAATCCTTAAAGATGCTTCTATGCTGGCAAAAAACACAAGCATCACTAAAAAAGAATTCTCCATTAAAAGACTTACATTCTCAGGCCTAAATAACTTTCCTGCAATAAAACCAGCTATGAACGCGAGGATTACTGCTTGATAAAACTTCATCATTTGGTACCTTTCATAACTATTTTTGCTAGAAAAGCTCCTAAAATTCCACTTAACACTCCCATTATTGAAGATATTGTGATCAGAAAGACGTCCGCGGTTTCCCAGCTTGAGCCCATCTCCATACCCACAGAAAATATTATAACAAGAACTGAAATTTCTAGCCCATAGCCAATGGCCTTTTTCACTCCCTTTCCGTTTTCAAACCTTTTCCTTCCAAAAATTCCAGCGAGAAATCCTATAAATATTGCAAAGTAGAGAATGCCCAAATATGCAATTTCATCCATTTATCCTTCACCTTTTGCTCTCCATTTTCCCATATGTTTAGGATAGTTGTATTTTGGTTCTATTCCAGCTTTTTCAAGCATTTCGCAGAGCTTGCATACATCTCTTCCGATGCTCGTCGGCTCGCCACATATTCTGCAAGTTGGGAGGGAGTTTAGTTCCTTCAGCTTGTTTGTTCTATCTAAAAGCAAGTTATCAAAAAATTCCAAAATCCTCAGCTCAACGCCCGGAGCTTCCCTTTCAAGCATGTAGAGCCAGTGCCTTATTCTCGCTCTCAATGTCGGCTGGTAGATTATATACGGACACTCGGTTTCTTGAAATTTGAATCCAAGTAAATAGGCATAAAATGCTGCCTCATACTCGTATATCTTTCTCAAGGGCTTTACTCTCTGCACTAGCTTGTCGCTCAACTTAGGGGAAAGTGGGTGCTGTCTCAGTAGCCTTTCCGGATCTCCTCTAAGTATGTTCATAAAAATGGTTTGAACCTCATCATCCAGATTGTGGGCTGTGAGTGTCCTGTCTGCTCCGAGCTCTCTGGCATAGACATTAATTATCCTTCTCCTCAAGCTGCCGCAGTAAGTGCAGGGAGAGAGCTCAATCCCCATTTCACGAGATTTTTCTACTATTTCTCCAAGGGAATAGCCCACAAATTCCTTTATGCTGGTTATTACTGTATCTATGCCCCTCTCTTTAGTATATTTCTTTATCCTTTCTATGTACTCCTGCCTATTATATCCGGGAATTCCCTCTACAATTGATAGTGCTATAATTTTGCTTGAAGGGTGAAAATGCGATACTGCATCTAGAAGAACAAAGCTGTCTTTTCCTCCGCTAATTGCGAGGAGGAGATTGTCTCTTTCTGAGAACATCCTCTTATCTTTTACTTCGTTTGCAATCCTTTTCCTAACATCCTCTATAAAGCACTCTCTGCAGAGATACTTGTTCGTGAAGGCTTGATAGAAAACTGCCTCTCTTCCGCACAAACTGCACTTCACAATCTCACGCACTTGCATCAGTATTATTGAAATGAGAAATTAAATACATTTTGTTTAAAAAAAGAGATAATTTTTAGAAAAAGTTTATATTAAAATATGAAAAAGATCAATTGAATTTTAACAAAGGTGACTATTTTGCTTTTAACGAAAGAAGATGCTTTAATAATCGGCGATTGGGACGCTGATGGAGCAGTCTCCGCTGCAATACTTTCGTATATGCAGAACAGCAGAGCGTACCCTTCAAATAAAAAGCTTGTCGTATATGTAAGACCTAGCGGTCCCAGAGAATTGAGAAAAGTTATGAACGATTATTCTGGGTGCCCCGAGTTTATTGCGTTTCTAGACATACCATATATCCAGGAAAATTTTGGGATTTTTGAAGACATAAAAAAGAGCTGTCCTAACACGCAAGTCATTTATGTAGATCACCACTTCTCCACAATAGACAATGTCGAGGTGCTTAGAAAATTTATTGACAAGTTTAGACTGGGGAAGGATAAGCCTACGTCCATGCATTTATTGGATATTGCTCACGAAATTAAGCTCCAGCTTCCTCAAAGGCTTGAGCTTTTTGCGAAGGCTCTTTGGTATATAGAGCTAGGGAGGAAGCCATCTGATGAAATAAAGGAGACCGTTAGAGTTGTGGCTACGATCTCGAGGGCTCTAAAGCTGAACAGGGAGGAGAAGTTTTGGGAGAAAATGGTTAGGTGGCTATCCAACCCTCTCCCGATACCTTTGGGAAAAAGCGATTTGGAAATAATGAATAAAGTTGAAGAGGAAATAAAAAAGAGAGATGAGGAGCTTGAAAAGGCAGTGGAAGACCTTGCAATAAGCGCGAGGAGGGTCGGATGCTTCAGGTTTGTTGACGCGAGAAAGAAGTGGAAGAGGAGAGGCGTCTCCAGTCTTGCGACGAGGTTAGCGAGGAAGTTCAAGGCACCTGTCGCTCTTTTAGCTAAAGTAAAGGATGGAGAGATTTTGGTGATAAGGACTAAAAATGCAACTGCTAAAAAAATCGCGGACGAGCTCTATGCTATTGGCATGGCTGTTAATACTGGAGGCCATAGAAATATAAGCATTGTAAGGCTGAAGAGAGGTTATGATTTGAAAAAAATAGAAGATGTATTAGTAAAGTACTGTAGGTACATATGAAAAATCACATCACGTGACTTTTGAAGACCTTGTCATGATATATAATTATTCCCTTATCAGTTATATCGAAAGGATGTCTTCTCATATCATGCGCAGTGCCCCTCATCTTCCAAACAATTATAGACCTTAAAAGCTGCCCATCATATTCGTCAAGATCTAGCCTTATTATCCCATCAGCAGCATGCTCAACACCAGGACCTCCGAAGCCTCTTTCTGTTACGCTTACTTGGGAAATTAAAAAGCTTGTTGTTCCCAATCCAGAAAGTATCCTTTTTAGTTGCATTACTGTATTTCTGGCAATTGCAGGCTTAGTCATGTATAAAGTGGAGACGGAATCTATAACTACTCTCTGAGCATTTGTCTCTTTAATAGCCATTCTAATTACATCTATGAGCTCTCCGACATCATCAACGCTTTTTACAACATACTTCTCTCTTTTCGCAGCTTCACCTATGCCCGAAGTAAATGCATCTACAATAGCGAACTTTCCCTCCTCTTCAAATTTTTTCACATCCCAGCCGAACGTAGCCATAGCTCTCCTCACTTGAACAGGATGCTCCTCTAAAGACACATATACTGAAGCCTCTCCCCTCACAAGTCCATTGTACAGAAAGTGCTGCGAAAGTATTGTCTTTCCTGTTCCCGGCCCTCCGGTGATTATGACAACGTTTCTTTTAGGAATCCCCCCATTCAGTAGCTCATCAAGCCCGGGGATCCATGTTTTTACCCTTTCAATAGTAAAAGACACTTTTCATCACTCATAAGGATTTTATAATATATTATGCAGGCGTGTAATAAATTATTTACTGAATATTTTTATTTGAAACTTTTTCTGAAACTTTTCTGTGGTTTATTTGACGCGAATGCCTGAAAGATACGTCTCCTCTATCTTTACATCTCTGATCTCTCTCTCATCGAGCTCAAACGGATTTCTATTTACAACGATGAAGTCGGCGTATTTTCCTTCTTCTAGGCTTCCCAAACTACTCTCTTCAAACAGGATATATGCAGAGCCCTCTGTATAGAAATAGAGAGACTCCTCTAAGTTTATCCTTTCATCTTTCGTGAATTCATATATTGGCAAATTTTCGTATTTTCCCCTTGTAATGGAGCTATAAACCGTTTCCCATGGGTTCAGCGATTCTACTGGAGAGTCTGTGGAAAATCCCAGTTTAATTCCTTTCTTAATCATCGACTTGAATGGGTAAGCCAACCTGATCCTTTCCTCTCCAACTCTATTTTTGATCCACCAGTCAGATATTACAAAGCGCGGCTGAAGTGATATAGCTATTCCAAGTTCAGCAATCTTTTCTAATTGGTCAGGCCTCAGGATTGATGCGTGCTCTATCCTATGCCTTTTCTCCTTTAAATTTCCAAGCTTTTCGTAAGCGCTAATTATCATATCTATTGCCCTATCTCCAATTCCATGAACAGCAATCTGTAGCCCCAGCTCGTCCGCAGCTTTAACAATTTCCATTAGAACTTGTTCATCAATATTTGGATGACCGCTATTTTCTGGGTCATCAGAGTATGGGCTTGAAAGCCATGCGGTTCTTGCGCCAAGGCTTCCGTCTGCTATTATTTTAATTCCCATGAGCTTCAACATATCATCCCCTACCCCTCTTTTTAATCCCAAACTCTTAAAGAAGTCGAATAATTCCATAGCTTCTTGATAATTCAAATAAGCCCTTACCCTAACCTTCATCCTGCCCTCATCTTTTATCTTCATAAGAGCTTTGAAAGCCTTTAAGCTACAGCTCACGAACCCCACAGTAGTTACTCCTTGGGAAGATGTGTAATTCATCGCATCTTCCAAAAACTTTGAGTAATCGTCAATGGTGAGGGATTCCGAAAACTTTCTCCTTGCAACTTCAAACGACTCCTCTTTCACCACTCCAGTTGGAATTCCATTCTCATCCTTCATAACACCAGGAAGATCGCTGTTTATAAGACCACTGAGTTCCATAGCTTTAGTATTTAGAACTGCAGCATGCATGCAGATCCTTGTAAGCATTACTGGCTTCTCCTTTACAACTTCATCCAGGTCGTGCCTAGTTGGCCATCTCTCCATTTTTTCTTGATCCCATCCGTGCCCGAGGATCCAGGAATTTCTTGCTTTTCGAACGTATTCCCTAAGCATAGACTTCATTTCTTCTACGCTCTTCACTTCTCTCAGATCAAGCATATTTAAAAACATTCCGAGTTCATCCAAGTGCATATGCGAGTCAATAAATCCAGGAAGGACCACTCTTCCATTAAGGTCTAATATTTTTCCATTGAGCTTTCTGACCACATCTCTCACAATGCCTTCCTTACCCATATATACAACCCTACCCTCGCTTACGATCATTGCCTCTTCTATCCTCAAAGGGTTAAAAGACGCATATATCTTCGCATTAACGAAACCCGTTACCATAAAGCTCCCCATCACTTGAATATAATTATAATCACTCACTTTAAAGAATGTGGGTTCTTAAAAGCGAAGAAGGAGGTCAAATAGGATTTTGCAAAAATTTAAAAAGCAATAAATTTTGCGCTTTTAGAAATTAAAGAATTGCAGTTATTTATAGCTAATTCAAAAAATGCGGCGGCCGGGATTTGAACCCGGGATCACCGGCTTGGAAGGCCGACGTCCTAGTCCAGGCTAGACGACCGCCGCTCTTGTTCCTCAACTAGTGATGTTTAATGAAAAAATCCTTATAATTTTTTTGCTTTTTCAAAAAAAGGAGTATAGGGGATTGTTAAAAATTATTGAGCCGTATATCCCCCATCTACTACAACTTCTGAACCAGTCATGAAAGATGACTCATCGCTCAGCAAAAATACGATAACTGAGGCGATCTCCTCCGGCCTTCCAAGCCTTCCAAGAGGATGCAGCTTCTTTAGGGCCTCATATACCGCATCTCTATTTCCTGTACCCTCCGCATAACCCCTCACCATTGGAGTATCAATAAATCCAGGATGGACAGAATTCACTCTTATGTTATATTTCGCATAGAATAGAGCATCGACCTTAGTCATGATCCTTACGGCTCCTTTTGAAGCATGATATGGAGGTACATCCGGAGCTCCTACTATTCCATAAATAGAAGACAGGTTTACTATGCTACCTCTGTTGTTTTTAATCATGTATGGAACTGCGTGCTTTGTGCAGAGGAACACTCCATTGAGGTTAACATTTATGACCTTATTCCACTCTTCAAGCGTTATCTCATGAGTGGGCTTGCTCACTCCCGCTATTCCAGCGTTGTTAACCAACCCGTAGATATCTCCCAGATCTTTTGAGATCTGCTCAAATGTTCTCTTTACCTCATCTTCGTTCGTCACATCAAGCCTGTAGAATTTTACGTTTTGATTCCCAGTTGTCCTCTTAATCTCCTCTGCAGCCTTTTTCCCTTCATCTTCAAGAACATCGCACACTGCTACCTTTGCCCCTTCCTTCGCTGCGAGCATTGCTGTAGCATATCCAATGCCTCTTGCAGCACCTGTTATTACCACTACTCTATCTTTTAATCTTTCACACAATTTTTACATCATTTTATATTATAATCTTCTATACTATTTAAAAGTGAGTATATATTTTATATAATTTTATATTTTATAATTTTTTCATAAAATTAATTTGTTACTGTGAAAAAGAATTCAAAGATCGGAGAACCAGTAAAAAAAGCGCTTTTTCAGCTTATTTTTAGAAGAATTTTTAATTTGAATCTCCAATTGCCCGGACGCTTCGATAATCGATTTAGCGATTGATCGATCAGTAAATTTATCGGTGCACTTTATAAAACACCTCTGCAGTTTTAATATGGAGAAATACTTTGAATCAATTTTTTGGAAAAGTTATGGAAATACTTTGGAAGGTGTTCCACTTCAAAAGAAAGCAGTTTAGCTATTTAAAAGGAAGATTTTCCTCTATATAAATGCTTTTAAGTTTTACTTCTTTTCCTTCAATTGATATATATGTATGAAAGTTTTGTATGATTTGTGGGAACACCATAAGCTTTGGGAAAACGGAAAATTTTCGCCGATTAGCTATGTATTTTACCCAATTTTTTGTGAAAGGATAGCTAACAAAATCCCCTTAATTTTTAGTGTAATTTAATACTGAAAAATCGGATAGCTTCATTAGATATAAACTTTTTCTGTAAGATTTTTGGCACTCTGTACAGCATTTCTTCATTTACCTTTTAGTGAATTTAAATAGCTATTTTGCCATTTTCGAGGTTAGAGAACATTCATTTTTAATACCAGTTGTCCTCCATCTTAAAAAGGAGAAATGAGCTTAACAGTTAATTGTGAGCATGATTGAAATGCTCGGACATCTTTTTTCTTGGTCTCCGCACGGCGCATTGGAAATGAGGTTAAATCAACCGCCGGTGTTTTTAATCTCCAGTTAAACACACCGAATTTTAAGCTTGGTTGTCTTGACATAATGCTCGGATGTTTTCATGGAGACCCTCATCGGAAATCTTCGTTAGAGAAAATTTCTTTTACATCGGCACATCTGGTGGAAGCCTTATGAATATAAACGCTTTCTCTATATCACTCAGAAAGGCATCTTATTTCTTCAACATTATTGCTTTCAATCTTCTTTCCAAGAACAGCAGATAGGAAGCCTCTGTATGCTCTAAACAGTTATATTCCGCACTCAAAAATACAAATCCTAAAAGAAGAAAAGAATTAAGATGGATCTTACGGAATTCCTAGACATGCTAAGACAAATGGAGATATGGAGAGAAGAACTACCCATATAAAAGACAGTAATACTAACAAATTCAGAACGGTTAGTAGCAAAACCAAAAAAAAAAAAATAACACGGACAAGATGGCTCAAATTGTTAATCGTATAAGTATATAGACTGCAATTCTTCGATCAACACTACTTCTGCGAACTACCAAAATCCTAAAAACGATCAAACTCAAAAAACGGTACCGAAATACGCAAGGAACCAAAACCTTCCTCTCTAACAACCTAATAAAAATTTTCAAATCCAACACGATACCAATCATCAAACCCTCTTCATCTCATGCTCACGAAGCCTAAAAATAAAATACCAATGACCAACTATCCTTCTGCGCTTGAAGCAATCCTTATTGGAAAGCCTTACCACGTTAAAGCTCTTTTTATAATGGGTGGCAATCCGGTATTAACAATCGCTATTTACAGATGGCTAAGGAACTAGATTTTATAGTTTTTTGATGCAAGTCGATAAAAACCCTTTCAACTCTAATCCTATATCTGTAATTTTCCAAATTTGCTAGAATTTTTATGATGAATAGTTTTAGAAAAGTTTTTTACTTTCGGCACGAAAGTAACTTTCGGTGTGAAAATGTTATTTGATCCGAGGCCAAAAGTAAATAAAAAAGATCTTTACGATTTCGAAAAAGAATTTGAATTTCTCAAGAAAAATATAGGAGAACCACTTTTAGTAGTATCGGGCTTAAGAAGAACGGGAAAAACATCTCTCATTCTTTCCACTCTCAATGATTCCGACATTCCTTATGTTTTCTTTGATATGAGAAGCATGCCGAATTCAAGAAGAGACCTATATCATCTCTTATCCGAAGGGCTCACTGACTTTCTTACTAGAATCTCAAACAAAGAAAAGTTTTACAAGTCCTTAACCAAGATGCTTAAGCTGATTAGAGGCATATCTGTAGATGGATTCGAAGTTTCTCTTTCATGGGGGAAAGATAGAGCTTCGCTTGTGGAAATTCTTAGAGCTTTAGATGAATCATGCGCTGAATACGGAATAAAAGCGGTTATTGTCTTTGATGAACTTCAGAGGGTAACAGGAAAATTATCTGTAGAGCTGGCTAATGCCATTGCATATTCGTATGATCACTTGAGGAATTTATCATTTATCGTTTCTGGCTCGGAAATGGGTGTACTATACCGATTCTTCGATGAGCCGAACGCTCCACTCTACGGAAGAGCTTACCTTGAAGTAAAGACTAGAAGGCTTGACAAGGAAAAATCTATAGATTTCTTGAAAAGGGGATTCGAAGAATCGAAAATTAGAGTAAATGATGAAGAATTAGAAGCTGCTGTTGATAAGCTTGACGGCATTATTGGCTGGCTGACTTATTACGGATATTCTAGAACAATGCAGAATAGAGATTTTGAAAGTATATGGAGAGAGGCTGTTACAATGGCTAGGCAGGAGCTTGAGAACTTTTTAAAAAACAGGGTAAGTGCAGAAAGATATAGAGCCGTATTAAAATTTCTCGCTAATGGAGAAAGAGAATGGAAAGAGCTCAAGAAAAAAATGGAAGATTTGGAAGGAAGGGTTTTAAGTGAAAGGGTGCTTTATGATATCCTCATCACGTTGAGGAAATATTCAATAATTGATGATCAGAACAATTTCCTAGATCCTCTTGCTGAAGAAGCTGCAAAGAACTTATAGCAAAAGTGATCTTTGAAGAATAAAGGTTTTTAAGACTATTTTAAGCGATTTTGTTCAATATTAATAGGTTATTATTTTAGAACCATAACACCAAAATATAAAGATCTCTTTACTAATCTCGTCACTATTTTTGCAATAGCCACCCTTTATCCATATATGGTTCAACTGAGAACAGAAGCGCTAGGAAGGCAGTTGAAGCTTTGGAAGAAAATTATAATCTCATTAATTTACGTATTCATTTTGTTTCCACTACTAGCAATATCTGTAGCGAGTAAGTTGGGTCCTCAGTTTGGAATAGGATTTGTTGCAGCGAATTCGGTGCCAGCATCAAGCGCAGCACTTGGTTACGTTTTAATTTCGGCAGGAAACGTAGAGCTTGCTACTGCCCTAATACTAATTTGACATAATTGTTGCAATTCCAGCCTTGCCAGTAATTTTGGGATTATACAGCAGGAGCATATCCGTCCCTGTGCCAATTGGCACAATTCTTATCTCACTGACTGAAATATTGATCCTCCCGCTGATTGCAGGACAGCTAACCAGAATATATATAGAGAAAAGTGTGGAAGCTTGAAGAGCTTAGAGTGATAAGGAGCTCACTTTCAGTAGCGACTATGATTTCACTGTTTGTTTTGATATTCATTATAATTTTTTCAAAAGCTTCATTGCTTATTGCAAAGCCAACAATTGCCTTAGAGATCATAGGTTATCAAACACTGATAGTGTTCGGATTAATTGCGCTGTCTTTGGCTGTCGATAAGGTCCTGCGCATAAAGTATGAAGATCACCAATCAATTATATTGACTTCCATTACCAAAAACGAAAGTGTTGCTGTAGCGATGGCTACAATGGCGCTTAGCCCTGCTGCCTCCGTAGTTCCGCAATAATCCTATTGATCCAGCCAGTGCTTGCAATTTCTTACATTCATCTTGAAAAAGAGGTAAAGAAGTTATTAGGAACAGCAAACTCCTAATTTTTAAGAAAAGCTTCAGCAATTGCTTGTTTCAAGATAATTCATATTTTTTTGTTTTTCCTATTAATAAGTCCATCAGAAGTTTTTCATGCTTCTTTTCATCTTCTTCTATAAGCTCAAAGATTTTTTTGATTCCTCCCTTTAAATTCTCTCCGAGAATCCTGGTGATAATCGAAGACAGAGCTTCCTCATAAACTCCTCCTTCATAATTAACCAGCATACTTATAATTTCATAAATTTGCTCGTCTGAAATTTTGTCTATTTTAAATACAGAGGCCTTTAATTGCTTTATAGAATTCAAGGAATCCATAAATAAGTCTCCAAGAATATCTCTACAAAGATCTTCATCGGAGGATTCTCCGTTCAAAAGTCTATCGTAAATCAAATAATGCTTATAAGAGTCCATCCCGATGTATAAAAATATATGCTTGATTTCTTCTTTTTCTATTTTGGAATAAAGCATGTTATAAACAAAATATGTTTCATATTCTATATCTCTTAAACACTTTAAGTATTCTTTAAATTCTTCCATAACTTTATATCTCTTTAAAATTTTCTCTTCATTATTTATGTTTTATATTTTTTCCGTTTGCTGAAAGATCTTAGGTTTTCAATAAATAAGTACGATCATTCCGATATATAATTGCGATCGATTTAACATTATTAATGCAAAAAACTTATATAAAACCTTCATTTATTTTTTAATTGGTGAATTGTGCGTTGACGGAAAAATATCTTCAGGAAAGGAAAGATTACGTAATGAGTGCAGTTCCCCTATACCATCCGATAACCGTCGTAAGAGGAGAAAATGCTTTTTTATTTGATACTGAAGGAAAAAAATACATAGATTTCACCTCAGGGATCGGAGTTACCTCTCTAGGACATGCAAATCCTGAGCTTATCGATGCGGCTGTAGAGCAGCTGAGAAAGTTGTGGCACATATCAATAGTGAACCTCAATTATCCTTCATATGTTGAGCTGGCAAAAAAGATATCCGAGGTATCTCCAGGAAAGGAGAAGAAAAGAGTTGCATTTTGGAACAGCGGATCAGAGGCGATTGACAACGCTATTAAGGTGGCAAGACAGGCGACTGGAAGGCATGTAATAGTTGCATTCGAAAATGCATTTCACGGAAGAAGCACTTACGGTCCAGCGCTGGCTGCTACAGGAAAATATATGCCATACAAAGAGAGCATGGAGCCATTTTCCCAAGGAGTTGAGCTTCTTCCATATCCTTATTGTTACAGATGTCCATTTAGGCACGAATATCCGGAATGTGGTCTAGCTTGTCTAGATTATATGAAAAAGTGGTTTACACATACAAGATATCCTCCCAACAGAATTGCTGCATTTTTAATGGAGATGATCCAGGGAGAGGGAGGCTTCGTCGTTCCTCCAAAGGAGTATGTAAAGGAGCTGAAGAGCTTTTTGGAGTCAAATGGCATTCTGCTGATAGATGATGAAGTTCAAGCAGGATTTGCGAGGACTGGAAAAATGTGGGCAGTTGAGCACTTTGATGTCGAGCCAGATATAATGGCATTTGCAAAGGCGGTAGCCAACGGCCTTCCACTCTCGGGAATCGCAGTTAGAGAGAGCATCGCGGAAAAAGTGCATTTAGGCTCCCTTGGGGGAACCTTTGGTGGAAACCCGGTCTCCTGCGCCGTTGGATTGAAAGTTTTAGAAATAATGAAAAGAGACAACCTTCCTGCTAGGGCTGAAATGCTTGGAAGGATAATTAGAAAGCGGCTAGAAGAAATGTATGAAAAATATGAAATAATAGGGGATGTGCGTGGCTTGGGGATAATGCAGGCAATAGAGATTGTAAAGGATAGAAAGACAAAAGAACCGGATGAGGATATAACAAAAAAGATAACAGATACAGCTAGAGAAAGGGGTCTTCTTTTGTACATAGCCGGTCTATACTCTAATGTTATTAGGCTACATCCGCCTTTAACAATCGAAGAAGACGTGCTAAAAAGAGGGCTCGATATATTAGATGAGTCAATAAAAGAAGCTTTAAAAAAGAAGTAATTTTTACTTCTTCTTTAAATATCCTATAATTATTAATGCGGTTAAGATAAAAGCGGATCCTAAACCTACCAATGCTAAATAGTTATATGAAGCAACTATGTTTATAATTGAGCTATATACGCTGAATCCTGCTGAATCCGTTACTTTTACTTGAATTTTATTTAAGCCATTCGCTAGAGAAAATGTATATTCCGGCTCACTGCTTGTTGATACGATCTTTCCGTTTAAATACCATGTATAAATGTATGGAGGCGTACCGTTATTAACGCTTACAAAGACCTCGACCTTGTTGTTTTCAAACAAAAAGTTACTTGATGAAGAAATATATGTGAAGTTACTCATAACGGGATCTGGATTTACATCTACTTTGATCTCTTTTGAAACTTCATATCCTGCTGAGTCTTTTGCAATGGCTTTAACATAATAGCTTCCTGGATAGGTCGCATTAAGTATATACTGAGAGGTGTTAAAAGCAACGGGAGTTCCGTTGATCATCCATATATACATAAAAGGAGGAGTCCCTGAGCTCACATTTACAGTAAAAGCTATTGGAACGCCTACATCACTATTACTTCTTGCATAATCAAGACTGATCGCTGGAGGACTGTTTACTTTTATTTCAAGAAGCTTTTCTACGGTGAAATTCGCAGAGTCTTGTAAATATAGAACAACGAAGACAACTCCAGAGGCGCTTGGAGCATATGTAACATTAACTTTGCTCCCTTGCTGCAAAATACTTCCACTATCTATAAGAGACCCATTGGCATAGATAGAGTAGGTGTACTGAGGAGTGCCGTTAAATGCATAAAATGAGATACTTATTGGTACACCGACATCTGTTTCTGTTGCATTTGCAGAAATAAAAACGAAAGGATCTGGGTTTACATTTATAGTATAACTATTTGAAAAAAAGGAATTCCCTAAAGAATCATTTACTTCAATAACAATATAATGCCCTCCCTCATTCAGAGGCTGAACAAATGCTGAAAAGTTTAGCTTATCTGAATAGGAAGTTAGCTGATAGATTGGAGAACCGTCTACATAAATAATGTAAGTATATGGGGGAAGACCTCCAATGATCTGAGAACTTATTTCAATTGGAAAACCGACATCTGCATCTGCATTTGGATATGATATTGCAATTTTTGCGCTGAGTTTAGAGAGATTGACCGAGTAGAACACAGGATAAAAATTTCCGCTCCCTATTTGAACCGTGGGAATTCCATCAATTAAATTTGTCGAGAGGTCATCTGCTCCTTCAGCTGTATCGCTCCCAAATCCGTATAGAGACATGGGAAGAACAATTGTTTCATTCTCCAGAACATATTTAAGCATCAGCTGGGCATTCATTTTTGTAAAATTAGTGATCTCTCTATTCCCTTCTCCTCCGAACACCAATTCAGAGTCGTAAAAATGTCCGCTTGGAGTTTGGGAGAAGCCCGAGATTATAAATGAAGCTGATGTTATCCCTGTTTGTGGTATAATAACTTCATCGTACCAAGTAATTTCTTCGCTTTCTCCCAGAGAATATCCAAATGAGATGTATACAGCGTTACTTGAGAAATTTTCGCTCACTGCAAGTTTTAAGTTCAAAGGAAGAGTATATTTTCTCATTTCTGTTGAATAAGCATAGTAGTCTTCTCCTACGTTGTCAACATAAACATACCCATTTCCTTTAACGCTCTGGTTTGTAAGGAAAGAAAAATGTGAAGTAGAGTTCCAAACGTTATCTACAAAGAACAAAGTATTATTATTAGTCCAGAAATTTGGGACGTTCTGAACCCAATATGTATAAGATCCGTATGTTGTATTCACCTGAAGAACAACGTTGAGCTGAAGACTAGCTCCGTATTCTGAAACCCCAGATGGAGGCGTTGAATTATATGCCTCTATTGAGTATATGTTCGCTATTCCAATAGCTTCCTTGTAAAGCAATTCATATGGAATTAGGACTCCCGAGGAATTTACAACCCCATAGTCCGCAATTCCGATTGGCGCAGGAAGGCTGTTATAATATGAATATACATCTATAGGGATCGTTGAAACCTGGTAGCTTACATAAGCTATTTCGTTCGAGGCATCATTGTAAACTACTAGATAGTAAGTTCCGTAATGCATAGGACCTATATTAGCTGAAATGTTATATCCTCTATAGGAATAAAGATATTCGATTGAGCCGGAAGATTTAAAAGTAGATAATTGGGAAGGAGTCATAAGATACACATCTACTATTTCACTGGAATTTACCTCAAATGTTATGTTCATTCCGCTTTCAACTTGTATAGGATAGTAGAGAAAGTAGTTAGGTTGGATGCTCACATAACTTAATGAGCTTTTTTCTGGCACTTCTCCGAAAGGCTCAGATCTTGCAACTGAGCTATTTTCAACAAGTGCAACATTATAAATACTCGCAATAGCAGTAACAAAAATAATTGTAAAAGCAAGGCAAAGAACTTTCTTCCTCATTTATAGTAGACCTCGCTCAGCAAATATAAATAAGCATTTTTTTAAAAAAGCTTTTCTATTTAAATTATGAAGGTGCTTTTGAAAGCTTTTTCTTTTTGTTTTAGTACATATTGAAAAAAATATAACCTAATTTTACTTATTTTTAATGTTTCTTAAGACTGGGGAACTAAGTTGACCGGAAAGCTTGAAAACCTAAAGAGAATTCTAGCTATAGGTCCAGCAACTTTAGTTTCTGTCGCATATATTGATCCGGGAAATTTTGGGACGAATATTGAAGCTGGCTCTAAATACGGGCTCACTCTGCTTTGGGTCGTCTGGCTTTCCGGAGCAATGGCGATCATGTTTCAGTATATTTCCGGAAAGGTTGGTATTGTCACGGAAAAAGGACTGCTTGACGTATCGATGGCAAAGCTCAGAAAAAATGAAAAAAAGCTCTACTTTTTCGGACTGTTTATTGCGATACTCGCCACCGACATGGCGGAGTTCGTAGGTATGGCTGTCGGTTTTCACCTAATTTTAGGCATACCGCTCTCAATTTCAGCTGGCCTCTCAGTTGTGGATGTTCTCTTGCTTTTTTTACTTACTGAAGACTTAGGGAGAATGGAAATTGTAATAGCAGGACTTGTAGGGATTGTTGGATTAAGCTACTTGATCGAGTTAGTAATTGTTCATGCTAATCCTGAAGAAATTCTCATGCATTCATTCATCCCTTATTTAAGTGGAAGTGAAATGATCCTGACCGCAACAAGCATAATAGGTGCGACAATAATGCCTCATGCAATTATTCTTCATTCGTATTTATCTGCAGAAAAGTCAGCAGGGAAAGGAGGAATTAACAAAAAAGGGGAAATTAAGAACCATCTTAAAGAAACACTCGTTAATTTAGGAGGTGCCAGCCTTGTTAATGCTGCAATACAGATAATGAGCTATTATGCATTTTATCTAAAAGGGTTGACTAATATTACTAGCTTGGAAAGTGCGTATTACACATTAGCTCCTCTTTTCGGTGCTTTAGCATCATGGATTTTTGCGATCTCTCTCTTCTCGTCTGGATTGAGCTCCTCTATGGTAAGTGTAATAGCTGGAGTAAAGATATTGGAAAGCTATTTTGGAACTCCTACTAAGCAGTGGAAAGTTAGGTTAATGCTGAGATTGATAAATATGGTGCCATTTCTAATTGCAGTTTACCTTGGAGTGGACATGATGAGCATTCTCGTCTATACCCAGGCAATTCTCTCTTTCTCTCTTCCCCTTGTGCTCTTTCCTCTTATTAATATAAGTAAAGATGGAAATTTAATGGGAGGATACAAAATTAGTAAGCCTCTTTACGTTATATCCTTAGTATCTACCGTATTTATTGTCCTAATAAACATCGCTATGTTTGTCTTTTAATTTTTCTGACCTCCTTCCCAGCTTAAAAAGCGAGGCTTTCAGTTATAAAGAGTATTTGCAAAAAGAATTTTGAATATTTGGAAGTAGATTTATCCAAACCATTATTCGAAAAAACGATAGAAAAATAAATTAGTGATAATTTTCATCCTGTAGATCAGATGCTTTTTCGTTTTTCGTTTACACTTTTTTTGTAATTAATCAGATGCTGGTTTATATCCAATTTCGTTACGACTTTAAAGACAAAGCTCTATATTTCAACAAGCTCTTCAATCGGTATAAATCTTCTATACCACTTATCAAAAATCTCTCTAGTAATAATGTGTAGCTCGATGGGTTCATCTATCGATTTAAAAACCTTCACCATTATTTCATATTTCAATTCAATTTTTTCTGTTATTATCAAAATATCAATGTCGCTTGAGGCTACGTTTTTTCCCTTGACAGCTGAGCCAAAAATATATAGTTTTGCATTAGGGTCAAAGCTGTTTACAATTTCTTTAATTTTTCTCCCTATTTCTATATAATTTTTAAAATTTGCTTTATAGGAAAACATTATAATTCATCAATTATAGGTTTAAATACTTCTTTGACAAATTTAAAAAGGCTAATTGTTTCCTTTTCTTCATAAGTATAAGGGAAATATCTTGAAGCCACGTATGCCTCCTCTAATCTTGCTATGTAATGCAGTTTATCCTCGTCTTCAATAAATGAACGCAATTTTGTATTTATTTTTGTTAAATCTTTTATAAGTCTTCTAATTGAATAAGTCCTTGGATAAGTTCCAAAATGCACCAGCATTTTATATTTTAAAATAAGCTGGCAGTACTGCTCCAAGCTAAAAACTGCGAGGTCCCATTCCTTTTTCCCAATAAGATCCTCAGAATTCCTTAAAAAAGCTTCAGCCCTTCTCTTTATGATTTCCGCTTCTTCAAAAGACAGTTCTGTTCACCATGAGTTCTTTAGGTTTGTTTTTATTATAAGTTTTGCCTATACAATAATTTCGACAATAGTATTAAATTAAAATAAGATCTTCTTTAGCTGCATAATCAACTACTTCAAAATATTCATCTTTTCTCACTTTCCGATTTAAATCTCTCCACCTCTCGCTTTCTGATAACACCCTATAAGTAGGATAGTACTGATCCATAATGTTTACAACAAGCCAATCCTTCGGCATGTTTTTAGAAAGCCATTCAATTATCGGGATACTGCAACACTTCACATGGTTTGGAAGCACTAAATGCCTTAATATGATGCTACCTTCATTTTCTATCAATAACAAATTTCTGATTACAGCTTCTCTATACCTTGGTGCAGCGGAGAGCACTATTGCATGAGAATCATCCCAGTATTTAAAGTCTGGAAGCCAAAGATCTATGAGATCTCTGAGCAGTATAGTGAGTTTCTCGCTCATATAGAAATTGCTGTTCCATATCTGAGGCGTATTCGTTTTTAGATATTTAAAGCTTTCAACAATTGCATGTGTATAAGGGGTAGGCTCTCCACCTACATGATTTATATTCTTTGCACCTTCTTTTACAAGCTTATCCTGTATTGCAGCAAGCTGCTGAGGTGCTACGACTTTTCCTTTGAGTGGAAAGCTTTGAGAGATTTCATAGTTCTGGCAATAAACACATCTGAGATTGCATCCAGAGTAAAAAATTGTCCCGCTTGGAACAAGTGGATATTCTTCTCCGTAGTGCAGAAAATATGATGAAATATATGTCTTATAATCCACTTTGCAGAATTTTCCCTTATCTGTTAACCTATTCGATCCGCATTTTCTCTCGCAATATTCGCAATTTGTAAGCATTCTTTTTAGTATTTCAATTTTAAGGTCCAAATATGAATTATTAGAAGAATCTCGTAGCTCGATGGATTCGTCTTTCATTATGTCGTTTGATAACTTATGAAATTCTTTCTCAAATTCTTCATGTAAAGACCAAAGCTCTTGTAGGCTAAGGGAGGTCAACTTAACATCGACTTCAAGACTTCTAGCGATCTTATATTTGGGCGGATACCTTCCTCTTAATATTCCATAGTACCAGCTTAGTGCTCTCTCGATTCTTGAGTTCAAACTGATCCCTTCCGCGAACTCGTCATAGAAAAAATTGGTCAAAAGGATGTTTGATCCGATGTTATTTGATTGAAATGAATGTTTTTAATTGCAGACCTTTGCATCATCTAATAATTGATTTTAAATATACGGATTTGTCAGGAACAGAGGGAGATATAATGTCTAGTACTTCTTCTGTAGCTTTCATAGAATCCCCATTAAATGGCTCGTATACATACATTGCATCTTTAATTAGGTCAATATCAATTCCCGTAATAATGGAATATAATTCTAAATATCTGCTTCTGTCCTTCGAATACGCTTCTAGAGATTCTCTATACATCCAAGTTATTTTTTCTCTCACACTTTCAGCAACAATATTTGAAATTGCTAGGGAGCAACACAGCTCATTTTCCATAATTCCCGCATCTTTTACTACTTTAAATCCCATCGATTCGACTTTTTTATACAAAGGATGCCAAGTTATTACATAACCTTTTTCTTTTTTGGCCATGTAGAGGAGCTCATCAGGAGAGCTATAATATACGGTATTTTCAGCATCAATAATACCATTTTTGATAGATAAGCTTCTTATGTAATCCATAGTGCTGAGCTTACTCGAATGAACCTTATTCCCCCCATCAAGATATAAAATCTCATACCCTCTCCCCATACCTCTAGGGAGAATTTTGTAGCTTTCATAAATGGTTGAAAAAATGAGCTGACCAATAAAGGGGGAAATTGCAAGATCTATTCTCCCGTGGACTAAAGCATCTAGAGCTTCTAAGCCATCGCTAAAAACTTTCACGTTCACTTTATGTTTCATTTCGTTCATTTTTTTCAAAAAGTATCCCAAGAAGAGGTATTCGCTCGAATAAACTATTCCGATCGTCATCCTCATTTCATCTTTTTCATGAGCTTTTTCCTTTATCCCGGTATATGCATAGATAAATTTGCTTCTTCCTATCTGCTTCCTTTTTATAAGCCCTTCTCTTTCCAGCTCATATAGGATTTCACTTACTCTCGACTTTGAAGCAGAAATGCTTCTATGAATATAAGATTGGGGTATTGATTCCCCTTGAAAGTTTGCGAGAAGTTCCAGTATTTTTTCTTTAAGCTCTCCTTTAGACATGATCTCAAAAAATTTTATATATAACTGAGTATTTAAAATTTATCGAACATATGTTCGGTTGTGATTTAAAATGAGAAGAACATATATAACGTTTAGCTTTCTCATATTAGCTCTTTTTTATCTGGTTCCCTATGCTTTTCTGAGAAATTCAAAAGGAATTGAACTCCTACTCTTCTGGCCTTCTTTAGCTTTCTTTTGGATATTGCTCTCCTTAATACTCTTGTGGAGAGGGAAAATGGAATGAACGTTTTTATCATCTATTTTTTAATTTATGCTATTATTGGAACAGCAATTGCAGTTGCATCAAAAAGAGTTGGCATAAAGAGCGCGAGAGATTACTATATTGGTGGAAGAAAAATAGGAGGAATTCTAGCTGGTGCTACTTATGCTGCGACCACTTACAGCGCGTTCATGATGATAGGACTTGTAGGAATGGCTTATTCGACAGGAGTGGGGACGCTTGGCTTTGAGCTTTCATATTTGCTTTCTACAGTCGCAATTCTCTCAACAGTCGGATATGAAATATGGAAGATCTCAAAAGAAAGGCAATGGATCTCTCCATCTCAGATGCTAGGAGATCTTTATGGTTCTATCTTTTTATCAAAATTTATTGCTCTTTTATACATTTTTGCTATGATCCCATACATAGCAGCTCAAATTCAGGGGTTGGGCGTAATTTTCCAAATAGGAGGGATGAGCTATGAAAGTGGCGTTGTCGCTGCGGCCGTAATCGTCGCACTTTGGATAGCTATTGCGGGAATGTGGAGTGTGGCAACTACCGATTTGTATCAAGCTATTTTAATGCTCGGAGGTGGAATATTATTTTTATATGTCGTTATTTCGATGATTTTGCCTTTTGGCGGATCTCTAAGGGCGATAGAGGTTCTAGCAAGCAGCGGATATTTAGGTATTATGCCATTTTGGAGCTTTCCCGTTTTTCTTTCTTATACACTACCATGGATCTTCTTTGCTATAACAAATCCTCAAGTCATTTTAAGGCTCTTCATACAGAGAGATGAGAAATCTTACAAAATGAGCGTCACATTCTTCGCTGCCTTTGGACTTCTATATACTTTATTGGCAGTAATGATTGGGCTTTTTGCGAGATATCTAGCAATAAACGGTATAATCCCTTCAGGTTTGGGAGGCAATTATGTTACTCCTGCGATTCTCTCAAAGCTTAGCGCAATAGCAGCTGGTTTCATAGGGATATCTATCATAGCTGCTGCGATTTCTACGGCTGACGGCATTATTCTCTCTGTATCGAGTGCTATCTTCAAAGATCTTCTAGGACTTAAAGATAAAAAAGTTGAGTTGATTGCTACAATCGATGTGGTTTTGACAGTAGTAGCTTCAATTTTAGCTTATCTTCACCCTGCTTATATTGTTGACCTTTCAGTTATGACTTCATTGTTATTATTGCCTTTAGCTCCAGTAACTATAGCTGGAATTGCTTTTAAAAACAAACTGGGAAAGTTTTCAAGAGCTTCCAGTTTAGCTTCTATAATATCGGGAGTGACGATAGGTGTTTATGGTTTGTATGCCAATGGAGCCGGAAGAATATTCACATCGATGCTTTGCGGATTGCCAACATCCCTATGGGTTTTATTGATATCATGCTTAGTCATTGTAATAGGGATATCTTTAGATTATCAATCCAAATTAAAAAGACATATTTTAGATTTAAAATAATTTTTAACAATAAAAATGATAATAATGAATTTTTATTATTAAAAAATTTTATAAAAAACTTATAAGTTTTTTTTAAAAATTGTAAAAATTCTACAAAAAATTTTTATATATGAGAAAATATTATAATTAATATGGGTAGAAAATTTGAAAGAAGATTTGGAAGACTTCTTAAAAATGAATTTGGAATCGATATTTACACTTACTCCAGCTAGGCCAGTTACGTATTTTGGAGTTGGAGCGATCAGGATGATATCTGAAATTTCAAAGAACTTAAAGTCTAAAGGCATTGATAGGGCAATTATTGTTACAGATCCTATTGTTTGGCAGTCTACAAAAGTGGAACAATATATTAAGCCTGCTCTTGAGGAGAACGGAATAGAATTTACAATTTATGATAAGGTTAGACCGAATCCTACTTATGCTTCATGCGATGAATTAGCTAACATTGCAAGAGAATTTAATGCCAAAGTATTTATAACAGTTGGTGGAGGAAGCCACAATGATACGGCGAAAACGGCAGCCGCACTCTTAAAGAATCCGGGAAAGACTGCAAAGGATTTGTATGAGAAGATAATTCTGATAAATGAAGCAATACCAGTTGTCTCAATCAACACTACTCATGGGACTGGGAGCGAGCTTGATAAATATGCAGTAGCTCAATCTGATGGCGGCTACAAGCCTGCAATTGCAGGTCCAGGTTTATATCCCGTATTTGCTATTGAAGATCCGGCCCTTACCTTAACCCTTCCTAAGAGGCAGACTTTGTCAACAGCATTGGACGCATTTCACCACAGCTTTGAGGCTGCAACCACAAAAACAAGAAATCCGTACTCAACACTTTTATCGAAAACAGCAATAAGGCTAATTGCAAAGTGGCTGCCCGTAGCAGCGAATGAGCCCAATAATATTGCTGCAAGATACTGGCTAATGTATGCTTCTGCTATAGCTGGAATATCATTCGATATCGCATCTCTACATTTAACACATACTCTGGAGCATCCAATGAGCGCGCTGAATCCAAAAACTCCTCACGGCATAGGACTGACTGCAATTTTCCCAGCTGTATTAAATGTAACTTATAAGATCTTCCCGGAGCTATCAGCAGATCTTTTGAGCTCAATAATACCAGATCTAAAGGGAGTGCCTGGAGAGGCAGAATATGCTGAAAGAGAAATTGAAAAGTGGTTCGCATCAATTGGAGTTCCAGACAAGCTGACGGATTTAGGATTTACGGATAAAGATGTAGATAGACTTGTAGAAAATGCAATTACTTCTCCAATGACTCCGCTCATGGCAGCAACTTCACCTGTTGAGGTCACAAAAGAAGTTGTAAGATTTATATACGAAAGGTCGCTCAGACCGATACATTAAATTTTAAAAAAATTAACTTTTTTTCCGTATGTCTTCTAATATTTCTTTCGCCCTATAGAATGAGATGTTTTTCTCGTTTACCATTATTTCAGCTATTTTTTCAGCCTCTTCGTAGCTTGCTCCTGCCATCACAGCAATATTCTTAGCATGAAGCCTCATATGACCTTTTTGTATTCCTTCTGTAGTAAGTGCTCTGAGCGCCGCAAAATTTTGAGCCAAACCAACTGCCCCCATTATTTCTGCTAGCTGTTTAGCAGTACTTATGTTTAAGATCTTCAATGCGATCTTTGTTATTGGGTGAACTTTAATAGAACCTCCTACTATACCAACTGCTAAGGGCATTTCCAACGTACCTACAAGATTCCCCTCTCTGTCTTTTTCCCAAAATGATAGGGTTGTATATCTTCCAGTTCTAGCAGCATAGGAATGAGCCCCAGCCTCTATAGCCCTATGATCCTGACCTGTAGCGAGGGCGACGGCTATTACTCCATTCATAATTCCCTTGTTATGAGTTGCAGCTCTATATGGATCGGATGCAGCAATTTCAGAAGCCATTGCGATAAGTTCAACGGCCTCCTCTCCAAGCATTTCTTTTTTAACGATAGCCCTTGTCCTTACGATCCTCCTATCAGCCAGGTTGCTCAAGATCCTTAAAATTGCTCTTCCTTCAGTTAATTTTTCAATGAATGGCGCGACTTTTTCTGCCATTGTGTTAACCGTATTAGCTCCCATTGCATCTTTTACATCTACTAGTAGATGAACACATAGAACTTTTCCATAATTTCTCGTATCAATTGCCCTTACCTCAACGTCCTTTGCTCCCCCTCCTATGTTAACCAGATATTTATCTGTCTCATTTGCTAGCTTCAAGATTTCATCTTTATTCTCATAAATGATTTGCGAGGCGAAGCTGATGTTTTTTACTCCATATATATAAATTTGCCCTATCATGATCGAATCTGTAGCAATGCTGATTATTCCGTTGCCATCTCTCATAAACCTAGCAGCGTTTGATGCTGCAGCTACAACGCTGGCCTCCTCTATTACCATTGGTATTAGGTAATCCCTTCCGTTGATTCTAAAGTTTGGTGCAACGCTGAAAGGCAGAGGCATCACTCCTACCACATTCTCTACCATAGTTTCGGCTATTTTTCTATCTAGACTACCCATGCTTTTAAGGAGGTTTACTTCTTCATCGCTCAAATTTGAAAATTCCTTGACTATTTTTAGCTTTTCTTCAAAGCTCATTTTATGGAAATCCTGGATTCTAGAGCTTTTTTCTCCCATCTTTTCCACCTTTCAAACTTGACCTCCTGAAGAACCGTCTCCCCTTATATCGCTGTAGGCCGCTTTTACTCCATTTTCCAAAATTTCTGCAATTGCTGCAACTCCGATCCTACTCGGATATCCCCTTTTAATAATCTTTTTCCCATTCAATTCATTCGCGCTAGGCATATCTATTCCCTCCTCATATTCCACTAAATTATTTTCAGGGTCCCACACAAACCTTGGATGCTCGAGAGCTTCTTGAGGATTCATCTTAAATCTAAAAATGTTCTCATAAAGTTGAGCGTGTAGCTGAGGCCTGTAATGGGCTCCAGAAAGCCCTAAAGACATAACCCTTTCTTTACCCTTTATTATCATTGCGGAAAGAGTGTGAAAGGGTCTCTTTCTCGGTCCAAGCGCGTTCGGATGCCCATCAATCAAGTTAAAAGAAGAAGCCCTCTTATTAAAAGTAATTTCAAATGTCGGCTCAGTTACATAGCTTCCCCAGCCTGTAAATAATGACTGTATCCCGCTAACTACATAACCGCTTTCGTCTATAATAGAGAAAAATGTAGTATCGCTACCTTGAGTAGATAGCGTGTTTCTGTATTTCATTGATTTTATTGCATTATTTAGAAACTCCTGACTTAAAAGCTCCTCAACAGTTGTTTTCATATATTCAGGATCTCCTATGTATGCATCTCTAACTGCATATATAGGCTCATAAAGCCTCAAATGAGATAAAACTCTCTCTCTTGAGGTTGAATTATAGCTCATTCCAAGATACTCCAAGAGCTTTAGAAGCTGAAGGGTTGTTATTCCTTGGGTATTGGGAGGCATTTCATATATGGTGTTGTCTCCCAGCTCTATGCTTATAGGTTTTCCGATGTGGGCTTTAAACTCCTTAAAATCTGAAAGCTCAAACGCTCCACCAAGACTGTTTAGGTATTCTACAGCCTTTTCAGCTATCGGACCTTCATAAAACTCTCTCGGATCCTGCGAGATAAGAATAAGCGCATTAATTAGGCCGTCATATTTGAATATATCTCCTGCTGTATAGCTTTCTTTGTTCGAGAAGTAGGTTTTTCTAGATCCAGGATCCTCGAGAAGTTTTTCCTTGCTTGAATTCAGAGCAGAAGCGAATGAATTGCTAATCGGAAATCCGTCCTTAAGTGAATCGACAACTATACTAACCAACTTCTTCCATTCCATTGTTCCGAACTTTTCCCACATAACTCTCAAGCCATCTACCAAGCCCGGAACTACAATACTATGAGGTCCCTCGTTAGGCATCTTATTAAATCCTCTGCTTTTCATATATTCAATACTAAGCCTCTTTGGGGCCCAGCCTGAACCACTTATGTAGTGGACTTTTTCAGAAGGATCCGCGATCAAAGCAAAAAAATCTCCACCGATTCCCCCGAGGTGAGGAAGTACAACGCTCAAAGTCAAAGAAGTCGCAACAGATGCATCAATCGCGTTTCCCCCCAAATCCAATACCTTCACTCCTATAGTTGTAGCAATAGCAGACTCACTTGTAACTACTCCACCTTTTGAATAGAACGGATGCTTAAACATAAATTTTACCTCTTTTATAATTTATTTTTAATTTGATAAAAACTTAATGGAATTTTCTAACATAAATCGACTAGCTTTCTAGATAACTCGTGTTATTTTTTCCCTCTTCTTTGATAGTTTTCTTTTCACGCTCGAGAGATAAATAGTGAAGATATGCAAGATAAATTGCAACCGCTCTAATTTTAATATAGCTTTCAATTTTTTTCTTTTCGGAGTCAAGAAGTTGCTTATAGCCTTGTGACTTCATCCTTTTTATTATCATATTGATCTCCTCGATGTCGGCTAAGTCTGCTTCCTTTCCAATTAATTTTCCATAGAGCCTTTTGCCGAGCATTATGTAGGGCTCAAGTGATGGCGGCTGCATTACGTTTTCCAGCAACTTCATTACTTCAATTCCCTTTGATTCAATCATTTTGGGGAGCTTTCTAAGCCCCATTGTAGATATGGACTTCGCGACCTCTTTCGAACTGATTAGTATGTTGTATTCTTCGTATTCTGCGAGATCATCGATTTCACTTTCAATTTTTTTAAGCATTGCTCCTGGTGGAAGCCCGAATGAAATCATGTCAACCCTTGTCTCCCCTTCTAGATTCTCTCCATCAAAGTATGTTAAGCCCAAAACGTAGAAGAGGGGTGTTTCGCTACTCTGATCTTCTATAGGTTCAAGTAGCGCGTCTATCGATAAAAGCTTTAGAGATTTGCTGGGCTTTGTTATCCTTGCAGCGAAATTTTTTACAGAAAGCTCTATGTGCCTCCCTTGGTCTAGGTACTCTAAGACCTTCTGGGCATAGCTTTTTACATCTTCCCATCCCATCCCAAAAGCGAGGAAATCAGCATATGCTATTTCATCGACCTGATCCATCATTATAAGATCAAGAGTATCGGGCTCATATCTTCTGACTTTTTCCGCGAACTCAAGCCAATCAAATGAGTCCAAAAAACCAGCCGATGCAGATTCGTGAACTTCAATGAACTTCTTCTCACTGACATTGCTGATTCCATATTCAATAAGGCCAAGATGTATACTCTCGATCCTCCTCAGAGCTACGGAAATAAATGCAAGAGCGATCCTAAGCATCCTTAAGTCGAGTCTTTCATCCACTTCATAGATATAGCCATAAGTAAAATCTCTGTACATACCATGAACTTCAACCGGAACTACTATCGCCCTCTTCTTCCTGTCAACTATAGTTGAATTTCCTACTTTGAATATTGAAGGCTTTTTCGATGATACGAGCCACATTATAGTATCAGGAATTTTAGTGAGCATTCCAAATCCATTTCTGGGAGGATATACAACAGGTTCCACTCTCGAAAAGAGCCTTCCACTTCTTATATCGTTGTAAAAGTTGGCATCTTCCCCCCACCTAGCTTTTGTATCTAAGTACTCCTCAATCGCTCTCGCAAGTCCCTCGTCCTGCCAAAAGTTCACATCTTTGATCTTCTTTTCGATTACTGAAGTCACGGATCTATATTTTTCAGACATTTGGTGGTAAACGACTATCGCATCATTTGCGTGATCGAAGCATCCAAGCTGAAATATTTCTACCAAATCGCAGAATCCTATAGGCTCTAAAGGTATCTTTTCACTGTCACTCTCCAAGTACCTCTTTATGCCATACGGGGGGCCAAGCTCATAGAAGTTCAGCCTATCCCAAATGAACTTTAGCCTGCTTTTATTGACCTGCCCATCGGTCAAGATCTTAGCTCTTTTCAGCGCCTCTATTTCTGGCTCAGTTAAGTCCTGCCTCAACCAGGGGGAGACAAGCTTCACTATTCCAGTGAAGAGCTTCATGTACAGATTCTTTGGGTTTATTATTGTTTTTTCTACAGGAAGCGAAACCCAATTTTCAAAAGCCTCGTAGCCCTTCGCAAAAAGCTCTCTATCCCAGTGGTTGTGAGGAATAATTATTGACTCAGTAAACGGTATTTCCTCCCTTCTTCCCTTCCTTCCTTCCCTCTGCAAAAATTCTCTTAAACTGTCTGGAAGACCTATATGCACAATCCTAACTACTGAACCTATATCAATGCCCTGTGAAAGCGTTCTCGGCGAGACTATTATCTTTATTTTACCCTCTTTCGCCCAATCCTCGATCTTCTTTCTTTCTGATTTCGAAACTAAATGATGATGAGTTGCAACCTTGTCCTCTCCAACTTTTATTTTCAGCTTCCTAGCAATCTCTTCAGCTCTGTTTATTCCCGAAGTAAATACAATTGTAAGTCCATCATCTTGCAGGTATAAAGATAAGATATCTGTAATATCAAATTCTATGGAAGGAACATTATAGCCTAAAGCCTCAAGATACTCAAGGGTTTTGTAGGGATTTTTCTTAAACGAATTGAGATCTTTTAGGGAGTCCAATATTGACTTGTCGACATCTTTTCTGCTAGAAAGTGAGCCTTCATACTCTTTTAATTGATTCCATATTTTTTCAAGATCTTTTCCAAGGACGACGCATAATCTGTTTTCAACATGAAAAGGTTTTCCTTCTATTATTTCAAAATCTCTATCTGTGATCGTTTTTAAATAAACTCCCAACTCAGTTGGATTGGAAAGAGTAGCAGTTAAGATAGCTACCTGAGGCTTTCTTTGAGATACTTTGCTTATGAGCTCAAGGATGCCTAAAATTAAACTAATACTTCTAGGATCGTAAAAATCAAGTTCATCAATAACAATTAAGCCTGGATTGAAGTAAAAGTCCTGAAATATTGATGTATTCTGTTTTGTGAAAAATTTTTTCAGGTCTGTCAAGAGGAATGCAGGATTGGTTATCAAGATTTTGCTTGAGATTATCTTTTTTCTAAGGCTTAAAGTTCCGTGTTCCTTCCTATAAGCTTCTTTTGACGGAGAATCCAGCTGCATTACAGGAACTGAAAAAGCCTTAGAATATGCCTCAATCCTGCTCACTTGGTCATTTGAAAGAGCTAGCGTTGGATATATAGCAATTGTCCTGAAATTTTCATGAGTGCTGGCCTTTTTTAAAGCATAGAGGGCCCATGCTTCAGTCTTTCCAGACCCCGTTCCAGACTTTATAATGATGTTTTTTCCTTCTTCGAGGGCTTTCATAGCTTTCAACTGATGGGAAAATATAGGCTTATCAGATATTCTTTTTATGAACTCCTCTTCCGTATTTTTGAGCTCAGGAAACATTTCTGCAAAAGTGATCTTTTCATATTCGGGAGAGATTTTTGGTTCGACCTTTGTTATGACCGTATAGCCCTTTTCTTTTAATACATCTGAAGAATCTGTAATCCTCATCTAGAGTTCACTCACTATAACGTTATTTCACACTCTCTAAAGGCAAATCTAGATAACTGTTTTCTGTAAAATCATTAATGTATTTTGAATCTAAGAATAAAAATAATTTACCATATATTTCAGGCATTCTGTTTTTCCCTGATAAAGCACACAATTCTTTAAGGGCAGAGGTGCAGTTTATTGAGCACCGAATAAGCTAATTATACATAAACATAAAAAAGTAGATTTTATTTAAAAACATTAAGAATTTTAAACTGGTGATAAATTGTTCAGCATAGTTGTTGTAAGCGATAGAGTATTTAAAGGAGAAGCCGAAGATGAAAGCGGAAAGCTTATGAAAGGGCTTTTAGAATCTAAAGGATTTAAAGTCGATTATATATTTACAGTTCCTAATGATCCTAAGGAAATACTGAGAGTGTTAAGAAAGTCGAATTCAAAAGCATTTATATTCATAGGAGGGACGGGCCCGAGTCCAAGAGATATTACACTAGACACTTTGGAGGAAGTAGCTTGGAGAAAGATTCCGGGGTTCGGGGAAGCGTTTAGGATGAAATCCTTTGAAAAAGTTGGTGCGGCAGGGCTAATTTCAAGAAGCGAGATGTTTCTGCTTTATGACGGAAGAGTATCTGTGGTAATTCCAGGCTCTTTAGATGCTGTCAAGACAGGATTCGAGCTAATAGCAGGCATCGTACCGCACTTGTTAGAAGAGGCAGAAAGGTTTGAAGGAGAACACAAAAAGCCTAATGTTAGCAACAAATAACTTTTCCTGCATTGCTATCAGCTATATATCCGAAATACCTCTCTGCAATTTTTTTGATCTTATTAAACTCTAAGGAATCAATAAATGTCTTAACAGCATTTTTTTCAAGGCTCTTTCTGTTTACTGCGAAGTCATAGTGCTCCTCTGTCAACGGTATATATCTCAGTCCATAAATTCTAGCTGCATGCTCTATGCAAACACCTGCATCTGCTCTTCCCTGTGAGATAGCAGCAGCAACTGAATTATGAGACGGCAAATTATATTCGTAACCTTTGAGCTCCCTAGTTATCTTTTTAAAATCTACCCCTTTTTCAGCAGAGATTCTTTTGAGGAGATAGTCAACATACATTCTTGTACCGGAGCCCTTGTTTCTATTTGCAAATCTAAGTCCACTTTCCAATACATCTTCTAATCCTCTTAAATTTGTTCCCTCTCTAAATGCCAGCACGAGCTTTCTTGAGTATCCTCTAACAAGCAGCGCACTGCTTTTTAGAACTGGATCTTTATTCAGAAACGGAGCATTGTAAGTACCTGTATTCTCATCAAAGAGGTGGATTGGAGCTATATCAATAAATCCCCTCTTAACTAACTCAAGCCCTAAATATGACCCAACAGGTATGTATGAGAGTTTCGCTTCGAGTCTGCTTTCTTTCAAAATATCTGGAAGCATTAGATCGTGGCTTCCCATTATTATTCCTTCCTTGTCTTCAAAGCTGTTAAAAACAACGACATCTACCTCGCTTCCCTCCTCAATTACATCTTTATTCTCACTCAAAAGAGCGATCCCATCAGCCCTCGCAACCATCATTATGCTTCCAGAAGATGTAGAAAAAGGTATTGCATATATTTTTTTATCAATACTGTTAAGTAATACAGGGACCAGCCATCTCCTTCCGATATCCTTTCTAAAGCTGACCGCAATAGAAGCTTTTTTTGTTTTTGCCCTATATTCAGTACCTCTGATTTTGAATAATGCAGGTAGTAAAATGAGCAGAGAGTTTGCAAGAGAAGAGAATGGAAAGCCCGGCAATCCTATTAGTAGTTTTCTTCCAGATCTCGCTAAAACCGTTGGCTTTCCCGGCTTGAGCTTAAAACCGTGTATAAGTACTTCTCCTACCCTATCGAAAACTCTATAAACAACATCATCGATTCCAGCAGATGTTCCTCCACTTGTTATAATGATATCATAGCTTTTGAGCAATTCTCTTATTCTTTCTTCAAGTATGTCTTCTTTGTCTTGAACGATTCCAAACATATCAGATTCTATTCCATGAGCTTTTAACAAGCTGTATATCATATAGCCATTTACATCGTAGATCTTTCCGATGCTAAGATCAGATCCGGGTGGAACTAACTCATTGCCGGTGGAGAGAATAGCAATTTTCGGCTCAATATATACTTTTACCTTGTTTATTCCCATTGAAGATAGAATTCCTATGTCTATATGGTCCAAAACCCTTCCCCTACTAAATAGAAGCTCTCCTTTTGCGATATCGCTACCTGCAAATGATATGTTCTCTCCGGTGTAAACAGATCTGTAAACTTCCACATATTCATTCTCTTTTCTTTTTGTGTATTCCTCCATTACTATTCCTGAAGTTCCCCTCGGTATCATTGCTCCTGTATCTATTTCTACCGCGTTTTTCTCATCTACTTCTATTTTTGGGAACTCCCCTATCCTTACCTTTCCAGCTATTTTGAGGACTGCAGGATTAAGCTCATCCGCGTTTTCAACAGATTTTATATTTACAGCATATCCATCTACTTCAGACCTATCAAAAGGAGGATAGTCGATAGGAGCATATATGTCATCTGCAAGGACTCTATAAAGGGCTTTCTGCAAATTCACTTCTTCAATTCCCAGGGGATTTAGCAACTGCTCTTCTTCTAGAACTTCCAATCCTTCTTCAACTGATACTAACCTATGAAACAGCTTTCTTTTCTCCATCTTCATTTCACCTTATAGAATAAAATTTATATTAGATGGACCCAAACCGTCTCTCCCTCTTCAAAACCTTCAACATTTCTCGGTATTATCATGAATGCATTCGTTTTAAGGAGAGAGCTCAATATTCCAGATCCTCTGAGCATAACGGGCTCCGCGCAAAGCTCATCGCCGCACCTAAATACATTTACACGGATAAATGTATCATAACCAATTCCTCCCGTAACCCTCTTTGTAAGCTTTGCAGGTATTTCAATATTTTCTAAACCCTTTGTCCCGAAATACTTTGATAAGAACGGGAGAAAGATGAATCTCAAAGCTACAAACGAAGCAACAGGATAGCCAGAAAATAAGAATATTGGTTTTCCTTCTATTAAAGCTATGGTAGTAGGCCTTCCAGGTCTCATCGCTATTCCTCTAGAGAGAATCTGCCCGTTTAGGTTTAAGATTGCATCAAATGTGAGATCTCTCTCCCCTGGACCAGTGCCACCTGTAGTTATTACGATGTCGTTTTCTTCTAAAGCTTTTTTGAGAACCTCTACGATTTTCTCCTTCTCATCTTCAACTACTCCATAGTGAGTCAATTGCAAAAAATTATGCTCTATTAATGAAGCGTAAATCAGCCTTGATGTAGAATCAAATACATAGAATTCTCCCTTTTTGTGCGTATTATTTATATCTACAACTTCAGAGCCTGTAGCTATTATGCCTATTTTAATCTTTTCTAAAACTTCAACCTCTTTAATTCCCACTGAAGCAAAAAGCGATATGTGCCAAGGCTTAAGGATCTGACCTTTTTCTGCAATTATATCTCCCTTTTTTAGATCCTCTCCTTTTTTAGAGACATTTCCGTATTTTGGAACGCTTTTCAATATATGGACTGAGTGCTCATAAATTCTGGCATCCTCCTTCATAACTACTGAATCGTATGGAGAAGGAATGGGCATTCCGGTATTAACTTGAACTGTTGAGCTGCAGTCAAAGCCCTCTCCATTCTTTTTCAAAGCTAGAATTACGGGATTGTTGAATGATGCAAGCGATACTTCGTCGCTACAAACAGCAAAGCCATCTACTGCGCTTCTATTCACTTCTGGCACATCTACTGGGGAAACAATAGATTCATTTAAGATCATCCCTATAGATTCATTTATGTGTGTTTTGAAGCCTCCTTTGCGGATTTTTACGCTTTCCAAAAGAATCTTAATTGCATCTTCTATTGGTAAAAAATTATATTCATAAGCGGAGTTCATATTGACGCGAGCACCATTTTTATTCTGAATAATGCATTATTAAAACGTTTTTGTATAAATTTTTAACCGCGAGATTCAAATATTAACGAAAGATTTTTTTAATATATGTTTTAATTTAATATCATTAAATTTCAAGGGGCAATAGTTTTGCAAAACGATAAATTGGTCGATAGATTCGGAAGGAAAGTTGATAGCTTTAGAGCTTCAATTACATCTCGATGCAACTTCTCCTGTATCTTCTGCCACCATGAAGGGTTGACTGCAATACCTAGGGATGAGCTTCTTTCTCCAGATGACTATGGCTTTCTATCTCTAGTTGCAAAGAAGTTCGGAATAGTTAATTATAAACTTACAGGTGGAGAGCCTCTAGTGAGGAAGGACGCGCATGAAATTGTTCGTGCTTTAAATGAAAACGGCCTTCATGTAACTATGTCGACAAACGGATATTTTCTCAAGGAAAAATCAAAAGATCTCTCTGAAGCTGGTCTGGAGAGGGCGAATGTGAGTCTTCACTCTCTAAACCCGGGAACATTTTCGTACCTTACTGGAACAAATGGGAAATATCTGGAGAAGGTCATTGAAGGGATTAATGAAGCTTTAAGCTACGGTATAGACATCAAGCTCAACTTCATACTGATGAACTCCAACAAAAATGAGCTTAAGTCAATAGTTGATTTTGCATCAAGCAAAGGCGTTAATTTGAACTTAATAGAACTTATTCCCTTAGGCACTCCGAAAAATGTATACGAAAGGGAGCATTTTCAAGTTAAAAGTGAATTTGAATATCTTGAAAAAGTTTCCGTAAAAAAATATATAAGAGAATTTCAAAACAGGCCTGTATATGTTTTGCCCAATGGAGTAGAGGTTACAGTAATTATAGGATATGGGAATCCTTATCTTTGTAGCAAATGCTCGAGACTGAGGCTAACACCTGAAGGAAGAATTAAAACCTGTATTTTCGTTGAGGACAAGTATGTTGACATACTTAAAGAAATAAAAAATAGAGATGAAGACGGCGTTGCTGAAGGATTGAGGAAAGCCGTTTTATTAAGGGAGCCGTATTTCAAATTTGGAGGTGAAAAAAATGTGCACCAAAATGGTTGACATTAGCGAGAAGGAAAGCGTTTACAGAGAAGCGATGGCAACTGGATTTATAAAATTAAAGAAAGAGACACTTGAACTCATGAAAAGCGGAAGAGTTGAAAAGGGAGATGTATTCTCGGTTTCGACAATTTCTTCAATTATAGGAGTGAAGAAGACTCCCGAGCTCCTCCCTCTTACTCACAACATACCTATAACTAATGTCGATACAAAGTATGAATTTGAGGAAGATGGAATTAGAGTCTATGTTACAGTAAGAAGTGTCAGCAAAACTGGAGTTGAAATGGAAGCACTTGTAGGTGTTGCGAGTGCACTCTTAAACATATGGGACATGGTTAAAAAATATGAAAAGGATGAAAATGGTCAGTATCCAACAACAGAGATAAGGGAAATTAAAGTAGTTAAAAAGATTAAAAAGTAAAAAAAATTTTATAGTTAGATCAAAACTTAAAAAATTTATATATTGGAATCACATTATATATTTCTTAAAATAATTCTAAAGGTAAGGAAATAATGTATGGGAATTGGGGTAAGATTTTAAGGGTAAATCTTACTGAGAAAGAGATAAAAGTTGATACTTATGAAGAGGAAGTAGCTAGGAAATGGCTCGGCAGTAGAGGACTTGGAATTTATCTACTTCTAAAAGAAATGGATCCGAAGGTTGATCCGCTCGGTCCAGAAAACAAGCTTATTATTGCTGCAGGACCGTTAACAGGGACACCGGCTCCTACTGGAGGTAGGTACAACGTTATAACCAAGAGTCCTTTAACAGGATACATAACGTTCTCTAATTCAGGAGGGTACTTTGGAGCTGAGCTTAAAAAGGCTGGATATGATGCGATTGTCGTTGAAGGAGCCTCAGACAAGCCCGTTTATCTATACATAAATGACGAACATGTAGAGTTGAGGGACGCATCTCATCTGTGGGGCAAAAAAATGAGCGAAACAGAGGCAATAATAAAGAAGGAGCTGAATGAGGAACACTTGAGGGTTGCAGGAATTGGCCCAGCTGGTGAAAATCTGGTGAGATTTGCGAGCATTATGAATGACGTGCACAGGGCAGCTGGAAGAGGAGGGCCAGGGGCAGTTATGGGTAGCAAAAAGCTCAAGGCCATTGCTGTTAAGGGTAGCAAGGAAATCCCCGTAGCAGATAAGAACAAGTTTATGAATGTCGTGAGGGAAAAGGTCAACAAAATTAGAAATGACCCTGTAGGCGGAGGAGGTCTTCCAAAGTACGGGACCGCAGTTCTCGTCAATATAATAAACGAGAATGGTCTATACCCAACAAGGAACTTCCAGACAGGAGTTTTCCAATATGCATATGAGCAGAGCGGAGAGGCGCTTGCAGAGAAATATCTTGTAAGGAATAATCCGTGCTTTGCATGCCCAATAGGATGCGGAAGAGTTACAAAGCTCCCAACAGTTGGTCAAACAGAAGGTCCAGAATATGAGACGATCTATGCTTTTGGCAGCACGTTGGGAATAAATGATCTTGCCACAATAGTTGAAACCAATCATTTAGCGGATGAATACGGCCTTGATACTATATCTCTTGGAGGGACCATTGCTACAGCTATGGAGCTATATGAAAAAGGATATATTAAGGAGGAAGATTTACAGAAAGGTCCTCCGCTTAGATGGGGCAACACCGAAGTACTTCACTATTATATTGAAAAAATTGTGAAGAAAGAAGGTTTTGGAAAAGAGCTCGCAGAAGGAGGATATAGGTTAGCAAAGAAATATAATGCCGAGCAGTATTTTATGGGAGTAAAGAAATTGGAGCTTCCAGCATATGATCCCAGAGGGGCAGAGGGACATGGCTTGGGGTATGCAACGAATAATAGAGGAGGATGCCATGTAAAGAACTACATGATTAGCCCTGAAATTCTGGGATATCCGTACAAGATGGATCCCCACGATATTAGCGATGCAAAAATAAACATGTTGCTTCTATTCCAGCACCTCACTGCAATTATTGACTCTGCAGGTCTCTGCCTCTTTACGACATTCGGGCTCGGTGCGGATGATTATACCGATCTACTCAATGCTGCACTTGGATGGAACCTGAAAACGGAAGATTATTTGAAGATCGGAGAGAGGATTTGGAACGCAGAAAGACTATTCAACCTCAAAGCAGGTCTCGATCCGCTAAAAGAGGATACATTGCCAAAGAGGTTCTTAGAAGAACCTATGCCTGAAGGTCCAAACAAAGGAAGAGTCGTCAGGTTAAAAGAAATGCTTCCGAGATACTACAAGATGAGAGGATGGACCGAAGACGGGAGGATTCCAAGAGAAAAGCTTAAGGAATTGGGATTGGAGCAGTTTGCTTAATATGAATATATATAAATATTTTTTTTAAATTTTTCTTTAAAAAATTTGCTAAATACACAATAATATAAGATTTTTATTAAGATGAATTGAAATGGTTAAGGTAAGACTTTTCGCAATGCTCTATGAATTAACTAATAAGAAAGAGCTTGAAGTAGAAAATGCAAACACTGTCAGAGAAATTATAGAAAAACTTGATTCGATGTATCCAGGCTTCAAAGGATTTCTTGAAAAAGGCTACCTTATATTGGTTAATGGAATAAACATTGTACATTTAAATGACCTCGATACAAAAGTTAATGACACCGATGTAGTGAGCATATTTCCTAAAGTAGGCGGAGGGTAATTATGAGTAAAGGCGAGAGAAAATTAGAGACCGATTATACATTAGAATTATGGGATTCGACTGTTTTTTTAAGACCTTCGCTTAACATGAAGTACCTATATATTGAGCTAACTACGAGGTGCAATTTGAAGTGCAAAATGTGCTTTAAGCAGTATTGGGAAGATAAAGAAGGTGATATGGACTATAATCTCTTCTTAAAAATATTGAACGATGCACAGGAATTTCCAAGCATAAAAATGATCTTTCTTGGTGGAATAGGAGAGCCTACCGTATATCCGAAATTTACCGATGCAGTTAAAGAAATAAAAGATAGAGGCTATGCTTTAGGGCTTTCAACTAATGGAACGCTTTTGAATAAATCTTTAATAGACTTTCTTATCAATGAGCAAGTTGATCTCATTTATTTTTCAATGGATGCCCTTCCTGTTCAGTCAAATCAGGTTAGATTGGGGCATGTGACTTCAGAAATAACAGGTGCAAATATCAAGAAAATAATTGAGGAGAAAAAAAGACGTGCACTTCCAAAGCCTTCTATCAGCGTGGAAGTTGTCGCAACGAAAGAAAACTATAAGCAGTTGCCAGAAATGGCAAAATATCTAAATGAATTAGGAGTTGATTCGATGCTTATATCGAATCTCTTGCCAATGACTGAAGAACAGGTGAACGATATCGTCTATGACGGGAAAGTAGACATGAGTAAAATAGTTGATGAACTGGAAAAAATATCATCTTATGGAATTTATATAAAGATCCCCTACTTTGAGTTAAAAACTGAGAGGAGATGTGAATTTGATGAGAACAATGCAGTTGTAATTAGATGGGATGGCGAGGTCTCGCCTTGCTACAGGTTCCTTCATACTTACTATGAATACATATTTGGAAGGAAGAAAAAGGTTAATGCTTATTCTTTCGGAAATGTGAAGAATAGGAGCCTTAAGGATATATGGCTCGATCCTAAATACTCGAAGTTCAGATTTGTCATGAAAAACTATATGTATCCTTCGTGTACTGATTGCCCACTGAGAAATGCTTGCGATTTCGTAAAAACAAGCGATATAGACTGCTGGGGTAATGAGCCCAGCTGTGCTGATTGTCTTTGGTCAAGAAGACTGATTTTCTGCCCTATTCCTCAATATATGTACGGAAAGTACTTTTAAAAAATTAGAGGTATTTTTTAAACCATGAAACTATTTGATTGAGCCTTTCAACTCTGTTTTTAGGTTTGCCCTTTCTTGAGAGCTCGTGGTTTTCACCTGGAAATATTACGAGCTTGGTTTCCACACCTTTAAGCTTTAATGCTGTGAATAGTTGGTATGCTTGATCTATCCAGCACCGGTAGTCCTCATCTGAATGAAGGATAAGTGTTGGTGTCTTGACATTGTTGACATATTTCAATGGACTTCTGTCCCAATATACTTCTATTAAGTTACCTGTCCATAGATCCTTCCCTAAGTCTCCTCCTATTTGATCTTCAGCGAAGTAATAGCCTATATCAGAAGTTCCATAGAAGCTTATCCAGTTGCTTATTGACCTCTGAGTTACTGCCGCTTTGAACCTATTAGTATGACCAATTATCCAATTTGTCATGAACCCGCCATAGCTTCCTCCAGCAACTCCAAGCCTATTTTCATCAATGAAGGAAAAGTTCTTAATCGCGTAATCTAGTCCTTCCATTAAATCCTGATAGTCTCTTGTACCATATTTTCCTCTCATATCCTTGAAGTCCTCGGTATATCCTGCGCTTCCTCTGGGATTGAAGTAGATTACCGCAAACCCCGCATCAGATAGTACGTGGAACTCATGCATGAAGCTCTCGCCATATGCAGTTGCAGGTCCGCCGTGAATGTATAATATAGCCGGGTACTTTTCACCTTCTTTGAATGTTGTTGGCTTGAGAACCCATCCATCTATGATGTTCCCATCAGAAGCAGTAAACCTGAAGTACTCGGGAGCCTGAATCTTAGCTTTTTCTATAACTTCATCATTAAAGCTCGTAACTTTTCTCAACTCTTTGTTTTCATAAATGTACAGCTCTGCAGGTCTCGTAGAGCTCATTATTGTTAAAGCCACTCTATCTTTAAACGATGTAAAGTCCTCAACCGTAAATTCACCTTCTACGGCTGGCTCAATCCTTCCTATACCATCAGTTCTATAAAGGGAAACTATTCTTCCTCTATTGAACGGGAAATAGAGCCATTTCTCGCTCCATTGGAGCTTTCCCTGAGAGGAGGGACCTCTAACATCAGAATTCATATTATTTGCAATGTCCCAGTCGCTTAAAGTAATCTTCTTTATTTGTCCGCTTGATAGATCCATTATCCAAAGCTTTATATGGGAATTTAGACCATGGGTGAAATCGCTAGCTCTAAAAGCTATTTTAGAAGAATTTGGATCCCAGGCTAGATCTTCAATCGAAAACTGTCCCTGAGTGAGCTTTGTTACTTCTCCTGTTTGCAAATTAATTAGCTTTATATCCGTTTTGTAAGGCCTCATATGGTCTTCCGCAGAAATGTAAGCAATTTTCTTTCCATCAGGGCTAATTTGAGCAAAACCTATTTCTTCATTTCCCTCAGTAAGCTTTTCTAGATTCCCATTGTTCAGATCTAAAAAGTAAAGCGCATTCCTTTCTCCATATATATATCCTTGACCATTGAACCAAAAAGGAACTTCATCTATTATTTTTATCTCTTCTTTCTTTTTAAGCGTCGGTAGGCTTATTAAGACCTTATCTTTTGAAGGGTGATGCCCGAATATCTGGAAGCCTTTTTCATATTTGAACACCAATCTAGGCTCCGTTTTGTTCTTTAAATCGAGAACCCAAAGCTCTAGTCCCTCTTCGTTTTCTTTTATCGATCTTCTAGATAGGAAAAGGATCTTGTTCGAATCTCCTGCCCAGAATGGGGAAAAATCCGACGGTCCGTTTGTTACGTGATAGTATTCATCTTTTTCAATGTCATATATCCAAAGTTTCGAGTAGTATTTATTGTCAGAAATGGAGGGCTTTGTTGTGACAAAAGCGACCTTCTTTCCGTCAGGAGAAATCTTCGGATCTGATACGAATGTTATCTTTTCAAGATCTTCTATCTTAAGTCCCATAAATTCCACCTTTTAAATTTTTAACAAGTCTATTTATTTAAAAATTATGTATGTTAATAGCACTTGCATTATTAATTAGTAATTTAAGGTTCCATTTGTAAGCTAACATTGAGAGGAAATTTTGAAAATCTCTAACATAATTATCTAATTAGGTTATCATAATTTAAGGAAAACCGACTAGATAAAAAATTAGATTATTCCAAAAAGCATAATCAAAATTGTTGCCAATATTAAGCTGATTATTGTCAATATGAGCGTTGACGAAGCTGTGAAGTTTGGGTGCCAGTTATATTTTAAAGCCATTATCGTATTTAGCGTTGCGGGTGGCATTATCCCAAGCAATATTGTTTCATACATATAGAGCTGTGAAATATGGAATATATAAATATATGGAAGGTAGACTATTGGATTTAGGACAAACCTCATGAATGCCATAACATAAAACGCTTTTCTGAAGCTCCCTCTAAATACGTCTGTACCGAAAGTTAGTTGCATTCCCATTACAAATATTGATAAATAGACAAGGGCTTTTGGAGCCCAGAAAAGCAGAATCGGAATATTTGAAGCGATATATGGAGTAGCGTAGTGTATAACGTTTCCCATAAAAAATCCCAAGATCACAGGATTCAAGATAATCCGTTTTGATAACACTTTACCGCTTCCTATAATATCTGGAATAAGTATTGCATATATAAACGATATTAGCCCAAAATATAAAGACATAGTTGCATTTCTAAAAGCTGAATATAGGACAGGATATCCTATAAATAAGTTGTTTTGGTTGACGCTATTTATTAGAACTACATATTTCGTTTCTTTATCTTTGAACGACATTTTACAAATAATTACCCCTGCAATTAGAACGAATGTAGTTATTGCTACAAAGGGAAAAATGAGCACACTCATAATTCCGCTTTCTGAAAAATTGTTTATGAATGTTAAAGGGGTGAGCACCCAGTAAACAATATTGAAAAGTATTTTTGCCGTTGCTGGATACCAGTTATAGTTTATGAAAAGACGCTTGTAGAAAAAGCCTGCAAACATAATTGCAAAAAGCAATGCTATAGACTCTAGCACAGGTACTAAATCGAACGCCATTCTTCACCATCTCTTCTTATTTTTCACTTCAAGTAGCCGGATTTAAACAAACAACCACCAACCTCAAAATGGAGGCTCACGTTTTTTTGTGAACTAGACTGAATTATCATTTTCCCTTAACATCGCCTCTGACACTCTATTCTCCTTAAACTAAGAGGTTTCCCTTTAGGTAGATTCATAGGTAATATTTTTAGTAAAAAAATATTTTTTGTAAAGTTAAAAAATGTTTTTAATAATTTTTAAATAAAATGATATCATGGTATTAAGTAGAGGTATTGAAAATGTGGAAACTTAGAGCCTTAAAAAAATTTCCCTTTGGCGGACTCTATAAAAATAAAGAAGAAACAAAAATCAGCTTAATAGGCGCACCATTAGATTTGACAAATTCACATGCACCGGGTACATATCTTGCACCTGAGGCCATAAGGAGAATTGCTGAAAGCCTTGAATGGTATTCGCTTCTCTATGAAGGAGACTTTTCTGAAAATGGAATTTATGATGAAGGAGATTTGGTGCTTTTTCCCGGAAAAGTGAGGGAAAATATAGATCTTATTTCAGAGTCGCTATTAGACATTAAGGAAGAAAAAAGAATTCCTTTTATGCTTGGCGGAGAGCATACCGTGACACTCGCTTCTTCAAAACTGCTTGATGAAGACACTTTGTTGGTTGTGTTCGATGCCCATTTTGATTTGAGGGACGAGTATTTGAATTCAAACATAACACACGCGACAGTAATGAGAAGAATAGTTGATAATTTCGAACCAAAAAATTTACTTTTTATCGGAACGAGAGCTGTTTCTCAAGAAGAACTGGATTTTGTAAAGAAGAATCAGATTGAATATATAACAAGCAGAAGGATCTGGCTGTATGGAATAAGCGAGTTTGCGAGGAACATTGAAAGAAAGTTGGAAAAATTTGGAAAAATTTACGTTTCCATAGATATAGATGCGGTAGATCCTGGTTACGCACCTGGGGTGAGCACTCCTGAACCTTTGGGGATAGACCCGCACATGTTTTTTGGACTACTGGATCCTCTTGTTAATGAGAAGCTAATAGGATTAGATATAGTAGAAGTGAATCCAATTAGAGATGCAGGAGAGGCAACAAGCGCTCTAGCAGCAAAAATTGTGATAGAATCTGCTATAAAGCTTAATAAAATCTATAACAAAAGATAATAGAAGATTAAATTGCCTTGATTTTTTTCACTGAAGGCTTCCTGACTTTATAAATAATTTTGCTACCGCAGTAAATGCACTTTATGCTGTGAAGTAGCTCGAAATCGTGAGGTTTAAGCTCTCTCCCGCATCTTGCACATATGTAAGTTATACTTTCTAGACCTTCATTCTTACCTTCTTCTTCCAATGAAATCACCCGGCTATTATATTCTTGTCCATCATTGGTTAATTACTTTTTTTAAAAATCTAGAATTGGAAAAATTATTTTTCATCGAACCCCTCTTTTCCTATAAGAGGAACAAAAACACACGAAATACTTTTTTTAATATTGAAGGTTTTTTCAGAATTTTTTCTAATTACATAAAGCGACTGAAATTCTATGCTACCTATTGGTATTACCAAAGTTCCTCCTACTTTTAACTGATCCTTTAGGCTTTCAGGAACTTTTGGAGAGGCTGCGGTTACAATAATTCTATCATAGGGCGAAAATTCTTTCAACCCTTGAGAGCCGTCTCCTACAAAAACGGTGACTCTATCACAATAGCCTGCCTTTTTTAAATTTTCTTTAGCGAACTCAGCAAGTTCTTTAATTCTTTCTACAGTATATACATGACCCGATTTTTTAATTTCTGTGTTACTTGGTGCTACTATTTCTGCGAGAATGGCTGCTTGATACCCGCTACCCGTTCCAACTTCGAGGACTTTATCTCCAACTTCAGGATCAAGTAGAGTTGTCATTATTAAGACCATGTGCATAGCGCTTATAGTCTGTCCATATCCTATAGGCAATGGAGTATCTGCATTGGCCATATCTTCATATTGCTGAGGAACAAAGAGCTTTCTGTCAACCTTTAGAAAAGCCCTTCTAACTTTTTCTGGAATTCTAAATCCTTCGCTTTCCAAATTTTTTATTACCCATTCTTTTTCCTTCATCCGCTTGCCTCTTATCATTATTAATTTGTTAAGAGTAAATATTTTTTACAGACAGAAAGTAGCTTAAAATTGGTGCATTGCCATTGAGAGAAATAAAACTCATCGTAGCAGCCAGTGATTGGATCGTCGCTTATGGACATTACAATGTCTTAGCTACCCACAGGACAACTTTTGAAATTACAAAGGATAATTATCTTACAAAAAGGGGAAATTGCATAATAGGTATAAAGTCATCGAAATCATTAAAAGATCTTTCTGAAGATATGAAAAATAACCTGAGGAATTCTAATACAATAGTGAGATTAATTCTATATGTAGATGGAAAGAGTGATGCCGTAACGTGTATGGGCAATGAAAACCTCATACTCAACAGCGATTCGAAAATAATTGTAAGAAAAAGTGGCTATATCGATGGCTCGACGCTATGCATAAATGCAGATAAGTCTTCGAATGAGCTAAGCAGAGAAGTCGTAAAAAAATTAAGAGAAGGTAAAAAGGTCACTTTAGGATTGATTGTATACTCATTATCACTTCATTGAACTGATATATCTATTCTGTAGATAGATTTTGACGGAGAGTATTCGATTGCCTCCTTTATATAATCTATCCTTGAAGATTTGATCAAAGACGCAATCCCCTTAACTTTTTCTTCAAGTTTGTCCTTTACTATAAGGGCATATATATGAAGCGTTGTCCCTGTTTTTACAACGGCATTAACGTTTTGAAGAAAGCCTTCGATCATTGTCGGATTATTCATTATTATTCTGTCAAACTTAGCTTTCTTGCTCATCATTAAAAGCAGTTTATTAGCCTCGAGGTTTGAAGCTATTACCTCTCCAATTATCTTCTTTTTATTGAGCAAAACTGAAGCATTTAAGAACTTTATTGCATATGGATTTATGTCGTTTGCGAAGACAATAGCTCTTTTTGCTGCAGCCAAATGTATGGAGAAGCCTCCAATTCCTGAAAAAAGGTCAAGCACAACCTCCCCATCTTCTGAAATTTGTGATATATAGTGATGCTCTTCTGCAAGTCTCGGATTGTAATATACCTTTGAAATATCTACATAGAAGAGGAGCCCGTATTCCTTTGCTATTGTCTCCGTCTTTTTTTCCCCGAGCAAATGTATTATCTTTGGAACCCTAAATTCTCCTTCAGTTCCAATTTTACCATAAACACTTTTTATATATTTGTTCACTCTCAATATCTTCTCAGCGAGCTCCTTTCCACGATCAATCTCATTTTCATTTTTTAAATTTACTAATGCAATGTCTCCTATCACTAAGAAGCTTGAACTGCTATCTAGGTTTTTATTGTTAGAAAGTTGGTTTTCAGACATTTTTCATCATTTTTTAAATAGTGAAAAAAGCCGCCGGCGGGACTCGAACCCGCGACCACCAGCTTACAAGGCTGGCGCTTTAGGCCGTTGCGTCTGCCTGCTGAGCTACGGCGGCATATAATGTTTTTATCTATTAAGATTTTTACAAGAGGATTTAAAAATTTTATACTTTGACCGTATATAAACAAATTTAAAATCTATTCAATAAAATGTATGCTATCCATCAGGTTCTCTTCGTATGTTTGTGTTGAGAGATCAATTACTGCATATGCGCCTGTCTTATTCTTGTACGGATAACCCTTCGTAGTAAAGAGAGTAAGTACACGTCCATCATGATTTATCTTATAGCCAAGCTCTGTATATTCATGCCCCCTTATAACCATTTTTATGCCAAAGTTATCAGCAACCCAATTGGTCACTTGCTTTCCCCAAAGGTATCCTATTCCTCTATATGAAGGAAGTTTGTCTATGTTTTCCTCAATAGGATCGTTCCAAAGGATTTCTGTAATTACATTTATTTTCTCGCTTTCGTTCCTTCCAAGGAGGTACTCATAGATATTACTTACCTTTTGAAAAGTCGTTACTGGAAGCCCTCCATGAAGTGCTATTATGTTTTTATTTAATATAATTGCGGCATCTAAATAATCTACCAAGCTGACAAATGTATTATAAATTCTTATCCCTCTAGTGAAACCGTACCTGCTATAAAGTTCTGTAGGGAAATCATGAGGATATGGAGGCGCATGCTTTAAAAGCTCGTGATTCCCTCTTAGAACGAAAATCTCTTCAGGGTACATAGATTCTAATTCAAGAACTGAAAGGAGAGTTTCGGTTTGATATAGTCCTCTATCCACATAGTCTCCCAAAAAAATAATCTTTAAATCTCCTTTTTCTAAGCTGTTATAATCAATTTTTGACAGTATATTTTTTAAAGTCTCAAAATCGCCGTGGAGATCTCCTATAAAGAAGACTCTACCGCTATGAGTTACCTCTCTTACATAAAATTTATCGTTATTCCTGCTTCTTTCTTCAAGATAAATCCTAAATGAGTTCAGCTTCTCTTCAACCTTATAAGGATCATTTATGTAAGAGTTTATAATTGAAGCTACTGCTTCTGCGATCTCCACAGAAACTCACTGACATTATTTTAAAAACATTTGAAATATAAAGCATTTTCTCCGCATATACTAAAAGAGCAAAGAACAGCAATTTTCTAGATGAAAAAAATAAATTATAGTTGTGCATATAATATATATAAAAATAAATAGGTGAAGTTTGGTGGAAGTCTCATTAAAAACAGGACCGGTGAGAATGAGCGGATATGCTTTAAAGCTTAGGAGGGCCACTAATGCAGCTTTAAGGAAACTTTACCAGGAGAAGAAAATAGAGCCAAAAATCGCTAATCAGATGCTTACTGACCTCAACAAAAGCCTTTATGAGATACTGATAAATAAATACAATATTCCAAAAGATGCTGTTATAAATATAGAACTCGTTCTTGATATATCAGACAGCAACCTAAACCTCAAAGATATAAATATCTCCATTTATAATAAAGATGATATACTCAGCGGAAATGTAACTAAGGAGCTTAAGCAGTTATTGAAATTATAACCTCTATTTAAAATTTTTGCCATGTTGTTAGCTATAATTTTGCGAGAATAAGAATAGGTTATCGAGCAATCAAATACGAAAAAATATCGTAATACGCGGTTTTCTCATTAAAAAGGCACTTATAATATTATATAATAATTGGATCGGAGGAGCTTGCTATGAGCTTAAGTAGTGATTCAAATGAAATTAATGACTCTATATTCAAAGAGAGTTATATCCTTTACAAGCTTTCAGAACTTAGCAATATCGAGCTCTCAGCCATATTTGAGAAATCTCTTTCAAATGAATCTTTCGAGCTCAACTTAGGCATTGAGCCAGATGGATATGCTCAGATACTATTTAACGAGGTCTTAAGAAGGGCGGGGAGACTGCCTTATTCAAAAGAGTTAAATTTTTATATATACAATGATCTTTTAGAATTTACAGTAGAAGATATAATTCAATCGGTTGGGGAGGAAAAGCTAGAAAAATTAATCATGTTTATGCTTGATGAAAATGATAAAAAAGAAGAGATAGAAGCAATAATATTTGAAATGGTAAAAAATTTTTCGAATAATGATGAAGTAATTGAAAAATATCATGAAGTCAAGAATGCATTAATAAGGAAGTATGAGAAAGAGAAATCGGTGATAAAGAGCTTTATAGCACACATGATAAATAAAGCAATAAACAATTCCTTCCCGCCGGCAGTGATAACCCTATGAGACATGATAAAAATGAGAAAGCCATGGCAAGAAGAATTTACATATAGCGTAATAGACCTCTATCTATTCAACAAAGGCGATTTGAATTCAGTTTCTCAGATCCTTCCGATGGGTCTTAAGGCATTTGGAAGCGAGCTAACCGATTATATCATAAAGAATATTATTAAAGAAGCAAATGGAGATTTTTACTGCGGGATTTGCTCAAAGGGACCATTTTCTAAAAAGGGAATAAAGCTTCACTTACTGAGAGTTCACCAGAAGGACATATTGGAAATTATTGATGAGTTTGTCATGAGCAGAATAAGCGCGATCAAAAAAAGCAGGATTTAGCTATAGTGTCATTAAAGCTTAATGATCAGCTTTGCAATGTGATGACGATTAGCCCCGAGCACAAAGCAATAGAGTTCTCTGTGCGATCAAGAAGGATCCATTCACTTTCCAATCTTCTTCAAAAAAAGTGTTCATGAATAGATGCGGAAAACCTATGAATTGCTCTAAAAAACTTATTCCTGAATTGAGGAGAGTAGGTCAGTTAACTTCAAGTGCTGGCAATTATTAAATTCTTTCTTATTTTGTCGGTCTTTCTTTTTACGTACCCAATAAAGAATCTAAGCAAGAACTTTAAAGGATAATACGCTCTTGACTTCAGATAATAATGGTTCATGATTTCCTCGCTCCAATATATGGAATGATCCAATATCTTGAACATCAGCTCTATATGGGAGTCTTTCAGCATCTCTCTCTTGAACATTACTCCATGTTTTAAGTTACCCATAGGCACGAAGAGCATTGGGACTATAAGGCTTCTATATGGCCTGAGCTTTTCTATCAATTCAATTGTCTCCATTACATCCTTTTCCGTTTCTTCAGGAAGCCCAATTATAAGCGTTGCTGCAGGAATTATGTTGTTTTCATGCATAATTCTAAAAGCATCCTCTACTACTTCATGCCATTTTTCTGGTTTGTATGGAGCGGACTTAGCAGGCATGATCTTCTTCGCAAGTTCATATCCTCCAGTTTCAACACCTACTTCAACCCCTATATAATCCTGTTTTTCTCTGATCTTCTCCATAACTTTCGTTATGAGCTTATGCTCTTCTTCTGCATATTTTATTGCAGCTAAACTTGCATGGCTCCAAGCAAGGCTTTTCACGTGCTTGAGCACGGTATCATGAAGCTTGAGAACAGGATCAGGTCTGGGCTTAACTCCATCTGCGCCGTAAAGAAGGATATCCTCGCTGTGTATTAAACCTCTGGTTACACCATTCCTAACATTCACTAGAACTTCTTCTTCAATTTTTTCGAGAGGAATATATCTCAAAGGTCTGAGCGTTACGCTGCAGAATTTGCATCCTCTTGGACAACCCCTCATAATTTCAATAAGCCCATTAACGCTTGCTTTTTTTATCGTAGGAATTTCCTCAATGCTTGGAGAGTCATGTGAACCTACATAAATATAAAATGGTAGCTCCTCGTTGTTTAGTGCTTTCTCTATTATATTTGGAAGAATCCTCTCAGCTTCTCCATCGAAAATAGATGTGACTCCCCACTTTTTCCAAAGCTCTACCTCATAAAGCCACTGCCACGCAGCTGGTCCGCCTGCGATTATCTTCACGCCTCTCCTTCTCATCTTTTTAACAGCTGGACTCTCCATAAGCCTTCTAAAGCTTTTTCTATTTACAGGCTCCCTTCCTGTTATAAGCCACCATTCATTGCTTGGAGGTCCATATGCAAAAAAGTCATGATGTCCAACCAAAAGAAGCTTTGAAGTATCAGCATATCTGTTAAGATAGCTTGGATCTATAATTGATGCATTGTATCCTTTATCTAAGAGTACTGCCTCCACTTTTCTCAATCCATACGGAGCTTCATTCGGCTCTCCGTTAGCCTTTATTTTTGGCTTCGGTGAAGAAATCCAGGTCCATAAAAATTCTGGAAGCCCGATAGATGGACCAGTTGCAACGAAGCCTAAAAACTCCCTTCCATGATGATTAGACATCATAGTCCTATCAGTGGTAATAACAATATCCAAATTACTCACTTTCATTCACCCTTTTTAGAATTGTAAATTGTATTCCCTTTTTCTTTAGGGCAGAAATTGCGCTTTCAAATTGCTCATCTACAAGTGTAAAATCCGCCATGTCATCTAATGCCTCATCATCCAAGCTGGGGTCTACTTTCCTCACATATATATTTACTCCAAGGAAAAAGTTCATTTCTAAGAATTTTTTCACAGTTAAAACTGCTTTAGGCTCATAAAGAGGGGTAAAGATTATAAAATCTACGCTTTTTCCCTTATTTAGAGCCTCTCTGTATATGTCTGAAAAAGTACCAGAAAAATCTAGCATGCTGTTATCTTTCGTAAAAACGTTCACTCTGAGAGATGTTCCATTAGGCGTTTTTGCTCACCCTTCTAAGCATTAAATCTAAATCACTAAGGAAAGTTTGAGCCTTCTTTCTGTCCTTTTCATCAAAGTTGTTAATTATAGAAGATAAATTCTCCTGAAGGCTTTTTAAATGCATAACTACATGATTATATATCCCTTCTTTCTTAGCTACGAAATAGACCTTCTTTCTTTCTGGAATCCTCTCCACCAGATTGAAGGATTCCAAAAGCTTTAAAATGTTGGATACATGTCCTTTAGTATATCCGCTCTTTTCAACAAGCTCTTTAAAACTCATTGGCTTTCCGTTGTAGAAAAGTATGCTGAACAGAACACATGCGGAAAGTGGAAGTCCTGTAAGCAGAAGCAATTTTATTAGTCCTAGATTTGTCATCTTAGATTTCCTTGTTTGTTTTTTATTAAACTTTTCAAACTTTAAAAACTTATACTTATTTTACTGATTTAAATATTTTTCTTATTTTTGAAAAGATCAGACCTCACACGGCAAATCATCGCATGAATGCTCATATTCAGGTCGCTCATCATTTCTAGAAAGTTTAGTAATCAATGCTTTTTATGCATAAAGATATTAATTTTTTGAAGCTTTTTATAATTTGTTTGGTTAAAAACAAAGACAAGGGCATTAGATGTTCCTCGTTTATCGAGAGTTTTATTCTTTGAAAACTAGAAAAAGCTTATCACTCTTTATAAACAAATTTTTTATACTTTATTTTTGAGGGTGTTAAATTTGGATGGAATATCGCCAATCATTAAAAAACCATGCGTAGTAGTTTCAATATTCAGCGGGGGTCCTGACAGCTTTTGCTACACGCTTAAATGGATCAAGGAAGGGTGCGATCTTCATTTGCTCACATTTAACTACGGGCAGAAAGCATCAAGAGAGGTTGAAGTCTCTAAAAAGTTATATGAAAAACTGAAGGAATTTGCTGGAGAGAGTATAAGAATAGAGCATAAAATATTAGATATTTCCTTTATGAAGGATCTCTGGAACAAGACGCAGCTTATCGATAAGAGCAAGGAGCTCAGCAGTGAGTATGAGACCAGCATCGTCGTTCCAATAAGGAATGTAGTAATGCTTTCTATAGCCTCTGCTTACGCATATTCCCTCATTTCTGAAGACGAATCACTTAATGCATACGTAATTTATGGGGCTCATTCCGATGACGCTTCAATTAGCGAAAAAGCCGGTGGTCCAAAATATCCCGACTGCTCTTCTGAGTGCATAGAAAGTCTTCAGGCTTCTTTTAGGATATGTCATTTTCCAAAAGATAGGAGGCTTGAGATCTGGAGCCCGATAAGAGAGGGCATGAGCAAAGCTGAGAATATAAGAAAATGCTATGAAATTGCTGAAAACATTATCTACGAAACTTGGAGCTGCTATAGAGATGGTGACTTTCATTGTGGTAAGTGCGAAAGCTGCATAAACAGGCACAAGGCCTTCTTAAAAGCGAATATCCCTGACTGCACGATATATGGTGAGCCACCGGGAAATCGGGAAGAATTCATAAAAGTAGAAAAAGGATATATACATAAATCATGTAAAAAATTTTATGAATTTTCAACAAATTATAATAAAGAATAAGCATGTATATTAAATACGGGGCTTAACATGAAGGTTAACATCGTGAGGTTTGCTGTATTTACTGCTTTAGTTTATGTCTTTACTGTAGTAGTTCAATTTGCACAACCTTTTACAGGTGGATATTTCAATTTGGGAGAAGCTGCTATTTACGTATGTGCGCTGATTTCCGATCCATTAACTACTGGACTTGCAGGGGGGATCGGCTCAGCACTTGCTGATGCGACCACAGGATACGGAATATTTGCTCCAGCGACCTTATTAATAAAATTTACAGAAGGATATGTTGCCTCTCTTCTGTTCAAAAAAATGGGAAGAAGCAATAGCAGTATCGCTAACTGGCTGGTGAGCTTAATTTACTTTGTTGCAATTTCTGCTATAGGAATAAAATTCTTCAGTGGAAACCTGACCCTTTCGCTTTCAAGCTATTCATTTTCATTTAATATTCCCTGGGAATTTTGGGTATTAGTTGGTGCTATTATTATGATAATTCCCTTCATAATTGAAAGAAGGACAAAAGCAGGCGCAAGATATGCTTCTCTTCTTCTGGCTGGAATGATCATGGTCACAGGATATTTTCTTTATGAATTTTTCATTAGTAACCCTCTGACTGGAAGGCCGAGCATCGCCGCTGTGTTTGAGGTACCGGTTAACTTCGGTCAGGCATTAGTGGGAGCGGCTGTAGCGATTCCAGTATATAGCTTTTTAAGGAAAGGAGGTTATATTGAAGATGAGGAGGACAAAAGCGAGGATAAGGATAAGAAATGAACATATCTCAGAAAGTTTTCGTTGATAATTTGAGCATCTCTTATAAGAATGATGAGCAAATAGTAAAAAATATCAATTTCTCTTTAAATGAGGGGGAGCTTCTTCTCTTAATAGGGAAAACTGGAACAGGAAAGACATCAATTTTAAACGTTCTTGCAGGAAATACTCCAAGACTGATAAAGGCTAAGGTCGAAGGGAATGTTAGGATAAACGGCATAGACCCAAGAGATTCGCCTAGCGAGGTGCTACTCAGAAACGTTGGTCTAGTCCCTCAAGAACCTTCTGATGGAGTAATAGGAGATACTGTAGAAGATGAGGTACTCTTAAGCTTGATGTTTAGGAATGATGATGCGGATGTTGAAGGGTGGCTGAGGCTTTTTAATCTTGAAAGGCTTTACGAGAGGACTACATTCACCTTAAGTGCAGGTGAAACTCAAAAGCTTGCTATACTCTCAAGGGTTCTTTTAAATGCGCATGTTCTCCTCTTCGATGAGCCCACAACGTATTTAGATGAGGAATCCAGAGAGGGTTTTAAAGAAGTGGTCTTCTCTCTTCTGAAAGCCGGAAAGACGGTTATAATCACTGGACACGGTGCTACCTTTTGGGATAATATACCTAAAAAGATAGTAGAACTCCCGAGAAAAGCGGAAGAAGTAAACGTCGAGGAGTTTTCAAGAATTGAAGTTGATCGATTAAATAAAATGACTTATGTGAAGGTAAAAGGTCTTGAGTATCAATATTACCCTTCAAAAGTTCCGATATTTAAAAACATCAACCTAAGCTTTGATGGTCCGGGAATTATCCTCTTGAAAGGACCTAATGGCTCTGGAAAAACAACATTTCTCAAGCTCCTTTCGGGAATTGTTAGGCCAAAAAGGGGAAAAATAGAAATGTCTCACAGTGCTTTATTTATTCCTGACAACCCGCTTCTATACTTTAGCAAACCAACTCCAAAGGAGGAGCTAGAGTTGTTCGCAGGAAATTTAAAAAAAGAGGAAAAAGAAAGGCTTCTGAAAATTAAGATTTTTGCAAAAAAGATGAAGGAGCTGAGTAGTGGGGAGAGGAGGCTGATCTCGTTGATTTCTGCATCTCTTTCCCACTATCCGATAATTCTCATGGATGAACCAACTGTAGGTCTAGATCCGGAGTATAAAAGCACTGTTTTAGATATATTTAAAAAGCTTTCAGATTCTGGCAGACTTCTTATTATTTCATCTCACGATAGAGAGGTTGAAAAAGTAGCTACGGAAGTTGTTGAAGTGAATAAGCTGAGTGAGAACTAATGCTTAGAGAGATCATCTCTTTCCTTGCGAACACAATAATTAATTCGATATTTATCAACCCCTCCGTTCCTCACAGAAGGGCACATATATTTTCAAAGCTTCTTTTTGTAATTTCTATTGCAGTACCATTTTACGAGAGACCTATACTTGGTTTTTTCTTCATAGCTGAAATCTTCCTTATTTATCTCCTTTCTGCAAAAAGTTTTTTGGAGCCTACATCTATGATCATCATTTCTTCGATTCCCGCTTTTTGGATGGCAATTTCAGGAATGATAGTTTTTGCTCTTTCCGGAACAATATCAATTTCCTGGTTCGCGGAAATACTATACAAAACTCTGTTCTACTCTCTAATCGCTATGCTAACCGTTAGCCTTATAACTCCAAGCGACATATCCTCGATTCTTAGATTTTTTACAAAAAAGATAGCATACCCTTATCTTCTCTGGTCACTAATTCCTTATCAGCTCAAGGACGCAGTCATTTCACTCAAGGTGCAAGAATTGAAGAAAAGCCCCGTGAGTAGCAGTGTTTTCGTTGTATTTTCCGAACAGCTTGAAAGGTCTGACCAGATCACAATTGCAAATATACACAGGCTTGAATCGAACATTAAAAGGTTCATTTATAAGAGGGGGAGTAAGAAATTTACCTTATTTTTCTTCATTCTTTTCGTAATCAACTTCGCTTTGATGCTTATCTTTCAATATATCAATCTTTAAAGTTTCGTTTTAATGAACGTTCAATAAATATTATAAAAATTCCATCACAACAATTATATTTGAGATTATCGGTAATGCCTATGCCAAAATACACTTTTGGTCCAATAATTTCTAGAAGGCTAGGATTAAGCTTAGGAGTGAACAACATACCATACAAAACTTGCTCATATTCATGTATATACTGCCAGCTTGGAAGGACGGAGAATTTTTCAATTGAACGGAGAGAATTCTATAATTGGAAAGAGATTGTAAACGATGTCGAAAGGACTGTGAATGAGCTGAATGGAAAAGTCGACTATATTACGTTTGTCCCGGACGGCGAGCCGCTGTTGGATAAAAATATAGGGATTGAAATAAGTGAGATCAAGAAAAGAGTTTCTCCAAAAGTTGCAGTTATTACCAATTCATCTCTTCTATACCTTGAAGGAGCGAGAAGCGATCTCTCGGAATCTGACCTCGCATCTGTGAAGGTTGATGCAACTAGAGAAGATGTTTGGAGGAGAATAAATAGACCTCACCCTAAGCTATCTTTATCTAGCATTTTGGATGGAATAAAGGAATTTTCTAAGACCTATAGAGGGAAGCTAATAACTGAAACCATGCTTGTTGATGGAGTGAATTCGGAGACTAAAAGCATTGAGGAGGTTGCCTCATTTATAAATTCAATAAATCCGGCTAAAGCATATATATCAATTCCAGTAAGACCTCCTGCGGAGCAGTTCGTAAAATCTCCGAGTCCAGATAAGCTCGTTGAGGCACATGAAATATTTAAGAGAATCTTAGGAGAAGAAAAAGTGGAACTTCTCAACCTTCCTGAGCCTCCGCCTCCTTCTGCGCACGGTAGTTCGGAGGACTGGATCCTCTCTGTAACTTCGGTGCATCCCCAAAAGCTTGAGTACGCATTAAATGCACTTAGTGGAATAACAAACGATCCGGAAGGAGTTATAGCAAGGCTCGAAGCTGAAGGAATGATAAAAACTGTTGAATATGCGGGATCGAAATTTATAGTTAGGTGGTTCGAAAACAGAAAGAAATGATCAGAACTGTAAAAGTAGTTCAGTATATTTTTTAATTTTATCTTCTCCAAATTGAGCGAGCCAAGCCGTCCACGTCAATTCTATGGGTCTATATCCGTAAGAAATAGCGATTCTTTCAGCTTCCCTGACAAATTCTATATCTCTTTTTGTATTTATTTCAGCAATTTCTCCTGATTTATACAGGGTTTCATTTAGAAATCTTTTGACAACTCTATCTGGCACGATAGTATCTACCCCTCCCATCATCCTTAAATATTGAAAGGTGACGATTCCCATTCCTTTCATTCTTCCTATTAGATCCTCCCTCCACTTTTCCAATACAGCACTCTTTGCCCAAAGTCTGAGAGCTTCTCTGTCTTCCCTATTTATGGATGATAGATAAAATGCTATTTCCTTTGCGACATTCCAGGACCTCTCGTTCTTCCACACTGCTCGAAGATTATCGATATCTGCGCCAGCTAGGTCTCTCAAGCCTTTTATCTTCCCAGCATCGACAAATTTTTCTTTGAACTCCAGTGCTCTCGGGAGAATTGAGTTGAAGTAGTTTAAGCCTGTAGAGGTGAAGGAAGCATCAATGACCATCATTAGCGCGCTTCCTCCCCACCTATCACTCTTCAGCACCTTATCGCAGTATTCTCTAATTCCAGGAATTTTATTTAAGTACGAATTTAAAATTTCTTTAAGCGAAGCCAAGCTCTTCGCCTTTTAGATTTTTTAAGAATTTACGGTTATTTGAACGGGATAGAAAACGCATGCCCCCTGATTATTAGGCATCGTGCAGTATTCTAATTGTAAGTAAAGCGTAGCTTGCTGAGAGCTCTGAGTAAAGAAGCCTGAAAAGGTAGCATTAACATATCCATTTGGTGGAATAGAAACCCATCCTGTGGAGTTGCTTAAAATTGCCCCATTGGAAATTTGAATATAATTGGAAGAAGTATATGTCGAGTTGTAAAGTGCGATATTTGCATTAAGGCTTCCCATATTTCCGGTCATATTATTGAGGAAAAGAATAACATAACATGAAGAGCTATCTGTATTGATAATAGAAAGAAGAATAAATCCCGTGATGTTATATGTATTTCCCGAAATAGCCGCACTGACATTAATAGAAGTTTTATTTGCCCCAAATGAAAATGAAAGAACCCCGCTTGTCAATGTATAATTATCTCCTCCCAAGATGCTATCTGTGCTTGGAACTGTATAATTTAGTGTATATTTTCCAGCATTGCTTCCTATGATTATTGAACCTCCAGAACCCGTTCCGACTACAATATCGCTCAAAATATAAAGCTGCACATTATTTCCTGTTGAAATAGTTGAATTGATTAGATTTCCTAAATTATCCCAAACTTCTATTTTATAACCTTGAGGAACGTTAAGAAAGTTTACATATCTAGGATCAGTAGTAGATGTTATGAAATCATCAAAATATACACCACTACCACTTAAATTATTAGTAACATCATCAATTTCTAACCCAACATATGAAGGTTGAAATAAATAACGCCCTTTTATTGTGGCTGATGTACTTGCAACAAGAGCTCCAGATGTATCATATACGTATGCAGATATGCTTATGCTAGATGATGCATATACATAATTAACAACTAATATATACCAATTATTTACATTATAATTTGATATGCTAAAGTAATTGAATTGATTCCATCCCCATTTATCTGAATAGCCCCATATGTATAATTTACCATTATATATTGAAATTTCGTAAAGTTGAGGTTTATTGCTATCAATTAATGCTATCCCTTTATAAACATCAGGATTAGTTGTTGCTAGCTTAACTTTAACGGAAACCCAAAGCGAATTATAATTGCTTATGCTCGTTTGCCAATAATATTGAGATGCATGACCAATCCCTCCGCCATTATCCTTTCCATATAGAGCATTTCCCTTATAACCCTCATTTGGAGAAATACTCCAGTTTCCTCCGATGTTACTCCATCCAGAAGGCATCTGCTCAAAATCTGTGTAACAAATAGCACTTCGAGAGGTTCTCTGAAGGCTCATTGGATAGGAAGGAGGCGGAGCTTGGAACTTAATTGAAGGATTCGTTGGTTTTACATTGATTTGAATCGGATCATATACAAATACGCTTGCTATTGCTATTAATCCCACTAGAGGAACTATCAAGATCGCGAGTGTTTTAAACTTATTCATTTTCTTCACAATTTTCTTCCATAATATTTCTACGATCATCAAATTTTTGTCTTGTCTACTTAAAAAATTTTTATGTTGAAAGGTTCGCTTTTTTGAAAATGAACCAACCAGCAACAAATGGAACTGCTATCCACAGAATTCCTGAAGCTATTACAAGAGCTGGATTGATGACTGAAGAAGCAACGCTCGGGGCTAAGCTCAGAGATCTGCTCACGAAATACGAAGCGAATTCCGTCAAACCGAGTGGGCTGAAGTAGTCTAGCTCGTACCTGAGCTTCTGCAACATATCGAATAGATTGCCGCTTGTTCCGTATAATTCAAAGGCAACTACAGAGGCGATTATGCTGAGGATTATCGTGAAGAATATATACAGGAATACTGAAAGCGCTAGGTATCTTCCTGAGCTTGCGACAGTCGATATAAAATAGCACAAGCTATAGAAGGCGACTAGAGCGCCAGTGACTCCTAAAAATAGGAGAACCATTTGGCCTGCTCTCAATGTGTATCCTATCAGAGCAATGCTCCCTAGGACGAAGGAAGTAAAGAACACCGCCGTAGAGGTAATAGTTGTTAGAACTCCAGCCGCATACCTCGTGTAGTATATATCCCACCTCGTTACAGGTCTGGCTAAAAGGAACTCTAATGCACCCATTCCTCTAGGCTTTGCAATGAGCGCATATACTATATAGAGCACAATGATTGGAAAGAACTCTGCAAAGAGCGAAATTCCTGAGGCCCCTAAGGCCAAGCTTGTTACAGTCCTCTGCACGCTACCGGGCGTGTATTGCTCTACAGGAATTGTTGAATAATATTCATTCCCTTGAGGGTCTTTCATTACAAGAAGAGCAAGTGACTGGTTCGAAAGATTTTCACTCAGCGAAAAGATATTCGCGCCTGGAGAGACATTTCCTATATATTTCGCACTGCTTAAGTTGATTTGGCTTAATGAAGATAAGATTGTCGAGTTCACAAGCTCATAATAAAGCGAATACCCTCCACTAGGTAGATCTAGAATTAGGAAAGCTTTGCTCAGATTCTCATTGCTGTAAACGCTTCCGGATCCGTAGATTTTCTCCGTATTGTTTATTCCTGAAAAAGTCAAACATGAAGTGCACCAATACAGATTTCCTCCTCTTTCGTTAAATATAGATAAATACATCAAAGACCCTATGTTTGTCGAAAGGTCTATTTCAAGCACAGGAGTCAAGCCGGATGTATTCAGCATGGAAATATCTTGAGTGCCGAGAGAAATACTGTAATTTCCGTAGCCGCTTATTGGAAAAGTCTCACTCTTCACCAGAATTGAGGAATAAGGAGTTCTAGGCGAATTAGCCTGTTGCGTGAGGTTTACAAGAGAAAGCGTTACATTAACTGTTCCCCTAGCTGGATTCAGATCTGCATCGTAAGCATAAAGCTGAACGTTAAGCACACTGCTGTTGATATTAAGGCTGCCATAGCCGTCAAAAGAAACTGTGCCTGAGCTCATGCTTAAAGTTGCAGATAGCATATAGGATAGACCTATTCCTGCAAGTATAAAGACGATCAAAGCTATAAGTGTTGCAGGTCTGAGAAATGACCTTTTGAAGTCGTAAAGTAGAGCTCCCATTGTTATTCACCTCTGCTTTTCAAAAGCGAGAAGAAGAAGTCCTCAAGGCTCCTCTCCTCATACTTTATTTCGAGAACGTTGAGACCCTTTTCTACTAAAACCTTTACAACCTCTCCTGAGCTCACGGATGGAGAAGAAATGACAACGTACTCTCCTTGCTTTGATACTTTTCCGTATTTTTCAAGTAAGTTCACAGTATTGTCATCAATTTTATCCAGCTTAATTACAATTGATGGCTTAACTGTGTTTATTATTTCATCAACTTTGTAGGATCCTATAACCTTGCCTTTATGTATGAAAACTACCCTGTCAGCTATATTCTGAACCTCTCCAAGTATGTGCGATGAAAATAATATTGCCTTCTTCCTCTTTTTGAAATCCACCGCCATATCTCTAAAAAAAGCAATTCCTTGCGGGTCAAGCCCATTTAGAACCTCATCAAAAATGAAATTGGGAGGATCGTTTATCATGGAGACTGCAAGTGCAAATCTCTTCTTCATTCCCTGAGAGAAAGCTGAAAGCTTCATGTTAAGAGCATTTTCTAGTCCAAATCTCTCCAGCATTTCCTTTCCCATTTTCTTTGCCTCACTTGAAGATAGACCATAGTAACCTGCCAAGTACACGAAATAATCTAAAGCTTTAAAGTCTGTTTCGAAAATGGGCAACTCTGGAACCCAACCGATCTTCTCAGAAGCCTTCCTCTTATCTCTCGTAATTGAGAACCCATCGATTGATACGTCTCCTGAATCAGGGGGGAGAACGCCGACGGCTACCCTGATAGTTGTCGTCTTTCCTGCACCGTTTAATCCGACATACCCTACTATCTCTCCATTACTTACATTGAAAGAGACGTTCTCTATAGCTTTCACATTTCCAAAATATTTGCTTATGTTGTTTATTTCTATCAAAATTCGACACCAGAAAATTGTCCTGAGTCTATTTTGCGTAATTCTCTTAATATTTTTAATTAATATTAATAAATTATCAAACTATAGAAAGTAGCAATGGCAGAAGCAAAGGTTATGCGTAGCAAGAGCGTTAGTAGTTGAGCCAGAAGTTCTGCTCATGGACGAACCAACTTCTTCTTTAGATACTATTTCTGCTGATAAAAAAGCTGATTAAAAAACCTCAGAATCATTTTGCTATAATCATTGTAACTCACAGTATATACAAGCACTGAGATTATCTGAATATACTTCATTTTTATATTTGGAAGAGTTAGCCAAATATGGTCATACAGAGCAGATCTTTGACAAGCCTAAAAGCGAGTTGACAAAAAGATACATAAGAGGAGAGTTTGGTAAAAAATCATCATTATTTTTAAATAATAAAATTCGATTTCAATTTCACAAAATTATTTTTCAGAGAACATCCCGCCTCCTCCAGGAGTCTCAATAATTACTTCATCTCCCTCTCCAAGCATCTCCTTAAATTTGCTCCCCTTCTCCTCTATCTTTCCGCTTTTTCTCACTACTTGAACTCTTGCAGGCTTTCCTGAACCTCCTCCCCATAGTCCATATGGTCCTCTCTTAAACCTATCTCCTATTATCGCTAAATAAGCAGGCTCCAAAACTCTAAAAGCCCTAATTATTCCGTCTCCACCTCTATATTTCCCCTTTCCTCCGCTTCCCTCTCTGATTCTATATTCAGTAAAAATTATTGGGTAGCTCCTTTCAGCTATCTCTATCGGCGTATTCATAGTATTTGTCATGTTAACATGAACTCCGCTTACCCCGTCCTTCCCCGGCCTTGCGCCCGTACCGCCACCTATAGTCTCATAATAGGCCCAACTTCTCCCTCCTTCAATATATCCTCCAAGCATAACATTCATCATAGTTCCTGAGCCTGCTGCTGGAATCTTTTCAGGGAGAATATATGAAAGCGCTTTGAAAACCGTATCTACAATCCTTTGGCTAGTTTCCAAGTTACCCCCAGAAACTGGAGCGGGTTTTCTAGGGTTGAGTACGCTTCCCTCTTCAGCCCTCACATTTACTATAGAGTAAAAACCCTCATTTGTAGGGACATCCTCTTCAAGGAGAGCTCTAACTGAATAGCTTGAAGCAGCAAATGTTACTCCAAATACGGCATTCAGAGGTGCAGCAACTTGCTTAGAGGAGCCTGAGAAATCTATATCAACCCCTCTGCTGCTTATTGAAACATTTGCTCTTATCGCAATATCTCTATCATCGAGTTCAACACAATCCTCAGCGCTCGCCTCTCCCTTCTTCCAGCTATCTATTTGCTTTAGAGAAAGGATCCTTGAATACTCAATAGACTTTTCCCATGAATTCTGAACGTTTTCTACTCCATATTTTTCGATCATCTCCTTTACTCTTACAGTTCCAACTAAATCTGCCGCAATTTGTGCGTGAAGATCCGCTATTACACTCTGAGGAGTTCTAACGTTTTCCGCTATAAATCTTAAAGCTTCTCCATCAATCTTTCCCTTCTTCACTAACTTTATTGGAGGTATTATTAGGCCTTCTTCATATATGCTCTTGGCATCAGGATTTATGCTTCCTGGGACAGGTCCGCCTATATCTACGTGATGAGCCTTATTTACCACATAACCAATGAGCCTTCCGTGATGAAAAACAGGAGCGAGTAGCATTATATCGTTGAGGTGGGTCCCAGAAATATAAGGATCGTTTACTGCGATTATATCACCTTCTTCAATCGCTATGCCATTCTGTTGGATAAAAAATAGAAGTTTTTCAAGTCCAACCCTAAACGAACCTAAGTGAACTGGAATATGCTCGGCCTGAGCAACGATCTTCCCATCTTCATTCGCTACAGCGCAGCTATGATCCATCCTCTCCCTTATGTTAGGGGAAAAAGCCGATCTCTTAAGAGAAATGCCCATTTCTTCTGCAATATACGAAGTAGTTTTATATATAAGCTCCCAGGCTACCATAGCTACATCCTCTCCAATATGAGCTCTGAAAAAGCGCCAACAGATACCCTCCACCCTGAAGGTACAAATGTCGTCGTATCATATTCATCTATTAGCAATGGCCCTTCAGCTTTAAAGCCTTCATCCAATGAATACCTGCAATATATTGGGGTTTCGATCCATTCCCCATTCATGTAAACTTTTCTGTATCCTTTTGCCCTTCCAGACGCTCTAATCTTAGGGGCTGAGAACAAAGGTTTCTCCCTCTTTGAAACTGCAAAGACTCTTGCCAGTACAACCTCTATATCGCTTTCAAGCATAAATCCATAAGTTGAGAAGTGCTTTTTATTAAAGGTCTTTTTTATCTCCTTAATATCTGCGGGACTTCCAACTGGAACGGTGAGCTCCCATCCCTGTCCTACATATCTCACATCGGCATACCTAATAAAGTAATCGACTCTTCCAACCTTCTTTAAAAGCTTTTCCTCCATATTTCTATAGGCCATTTCAATGTCTTTTGGAAATGCTGTCCTATCCTCAAATCTCCAATCTGCCATTAGAAGTCCTAAAGCACTGAAGACTCCAGGATGCGGAGGTATAACGATTTTCTTTATTCCTATCTCGTTGGCAAGCTCAGCTGCAAACTGGGGACCTGCACCGCCGAAGGCAAATAAAACGAATTCTTCTGGATCTATCCCCCTCTCAACAGTTACGAGCCTTATAGCTCTGGCCATTTCAAGGTCTGCAAGCTTTATTGATCTGTTAGCTATCTCTACAGGTTCTCCTAAAGATGAGAGAGCCTTGATAGCCAGATCTTTCCGGATCTTCATTTTGCCACCCAAGAGGCTTTCCCCTATCCTTCCAAGAACAAGATTTGCATCTGTGAGAGTTGGATACTTGCCACCCCTATCATAGCAGGCAGGACCAGGGTCAGCACCTGCGCTCTTTGGTCCAATTCTAAGCGCTCCTGCATCATCCCTCCATATTATTGTTCCTCCGCCCGCTGAAACTTCAGCTAAGTCTATAAATGGAAATCGAACCGAGTACCCTGAGCCCTTAATCATTCTTCCATGGTTGCTCTCTCCTCCCACCTCATATTCGCTTGTTATTTCGAACTCGTAATTAACTATAGTCCCTGCCTTAGCAGTAGTACCCCCCATGTCAAAGCTTATAGCCTTATTGATACCCATCATCCTGCAAAGCTCTGCTGTAGCAACGACCCCAGCAGCAGGTCCGCTCTCGACAAGCTGGACAGGCCTCTTACTGGCCTCCTCTGCATCTACAATACCTCCTGAGCTAGACATAACCAAAAGCTCCTTTACGTTAAGCTCTTTCAGCCTCTTATTGAGCCTTTCAATATACTTAGAAATTATTGGCATTAGAGCAGCATTCACCAAAGCGGAAGAAGTCCTTTCATACTCTCTGGGCTCGGGTGATACGAGATAAGATGGGGAGACATATTCTACATATTTGCTTAAGATCCTTTCAGCCGTCTTCTCGTGTGATGGATTTATGTAAGAATGGAGGAAAGAAATTGCCACTGAAGAGACACCCGCCTCCTTCAATTTTGATCCTATCTCTTCGATTTGCTCCTCCCTAATTTTCTCGAGCACCCTGCCGAATGCATCTATCCTCTCATTTGCCTCAAATATAAAATCTCTTTCAACAAGAGGCTTAGGCTTTTCGAAAAATATATCGTAGAGTTTTGGTCTGTTCTGCCTCCCTATCTCAATTACTCCCTTAAATCCCCTTGTAGTAACTAGAGAGAGTTTGGGAATCTCTATTCCAAACTGCCCTCTGATGGCATTTGTACCCAAAGTAGTAGCATGTATTACTGTTTCTCCACTGCCCAAAGCTCTTAATCCCTCTATAACAGCATCTTCTGGGCTTTTTGGAGTAGATAAAGATTTGAAGAAACCTATAGATCCGTCATCCTTTATATACACAAAATCCGTAAATGTTCCGCCAGTATCTATTCCGACGACTTTTGGCAAATGATCCCACCTAATGAAGCATAAATTAATCTTGAAAATTTTGCTCTAAATAAATTAATTGTTAATATTTCAGGGGATTGCATCAGATTTGAGATAAAAAATCAGTGTATTGTTTTTTTTCATTCTTCAGCTAGTGATTTTACAATGAGTACTTTTAAAATATATATTGAAATGACATTTATCCAGAGCAAATTTCAAAAAATGGTTGAATTGCATGTAGAAATCAAGAGCAAAAAACCACTTTCATTCTGGTTTCATAAAAAGTTAAAAAACCTCAATTTTAAAGTTTGATATCAGTAATGGTACTCAATTGATATTGTGAGAGCTACACCATTGAATATCGAAGGGTTGTATATAGTTACATATACTTCTCCCGGAAGCACAGGCACAACAAAAGTTCCGCTAGAAGATTCCCTCTGAGGAGGGTACCTAGAAAAGTAGTTTCCGTCCGGGAACTGCTGGGAAAAGTTGCTTCCTACCCAAATATAAATGGCGCTCGTTGAACTATATGATATTTTCAAATAGCCAGCATATGGAAGTGTATAATTTAATGTAACGTAACTCATAGAAGGTATTGCAAGCGCTTTATTCGATTCAAGCGATTCGCTATAGTTCAAGTTTGCAATATTGGAAAGCACGCTCATCTTATAATAGCTCCAAGCGAATGCGCAGATGAACAGGAGCGCTATAACGAGGAGAATGGCATTTGTCACGTTAAAAGATCCTTTTCTCTCGCTTTTTCTTTCTTCACTTTGGGTTCCAGTAGATATTTTTCTCACCATCACATAACTTAACCTCTTCTCTATCTTATATTTTTCGAAATGCCGAGGGAAACGCATTTATCTGAAATCTTTTAATTTTATATTTATTGATCTAAAAGGGCGATTGAATTGGTGAGACCAAAGTTTTATGGAGTTATTACTCCATTTATAACTCCTTTTAAAGAGGATCTTTCCCTAGATTTGGATTCTGCTAGATGGCTCGCAAGGTATCAGGCAGAAGGAGGTGTTCACGGAATCTTTCCAAACAGCACTACTGGAGAATTTGTTCACCTTTCAAAAGATGAAGCTGTAAAATTGACAGGCACGGTACTAGAAGAGGTAGGCGGGAAGGTCTGGATAATTCCAGGCATAAGCGCAAATAGCACTGAAGATAGCATATCGCTCGGAAGGATTTTTAAGAATATGGGAGTTTCTGGAACGATCATCACTCCGCCATTTTTCTTTAAAGTTTCTGGAGAGAGGCTGAAGCTTCACTTCTCGATGGTAGCTGAAAGAGTAGACCTACCTATTATAATTTACAACATTCCTAGCGCAACTGGAATAAATATCCCAATATCGCTCTACAGGGAGCTTTCGGAGGAGTACAGCAATATAGTAGGGGCTAAGGTGACGTATGAGAACTTCACATACCTCAGGGGGCTGATCCAGGAAGTGAAGTCAGTGAGAGAAGATTTCTCAATTCTTGTAGGATTTGACGACATGCTTTTACCGAACTTAATGATGGGCGGGGATGGAGGAATAATGGCTTTAGCCAATGCGGCACCTAAGATTCATAGGAATGTGTACGACTTTTGGAGAGAGGGAAGTTTTGAAAAGGCATTGGAATGGTGGAAAAAGTTGCTTGAGCTCACTAAGGTCTACGACATTTCCACATCTTTTCCAACAGCTGTGAAAACGCTTCTAAGTGTAATGGGATCGCCAGTAAAGCCCTACGTTAGACCTCCTTTAACTCCTGAGAGAGATGAAGTTGTTCAAAAAGTAAGAAAAATAGCGGAGAGCTTGGGCTTGAAAATTTAATAATAAAAGTTTTTTAAAAAAATTATCCCCAGAGGTCTTTAGCTTGCTTTAAAAGCCCCAGCTCTTCAAGCTTTTCTTTCATAGGCTTTCCAGTAACAGGATCGATTTTTCTCATAGCATAATAATGCCTCAGCATTTCCTCAATATTCGGGACATTCCCCTGAGTCCCTCCTCTTTTTATGGACCTGAGGATTATTTTTGGAAGCTTTTCATCTTCTTTTCTCATTCCAAGTCTCAGGTTTATGCTTCTCTTTATATTGTAGATCCTCTCACCCAATACATTGAACTCTTTAGGCTCAACCTTCACTCCAGTTATTGCTGAATAGAATTTTGATATCGTTGTAAGAGAATTTGCGGAGAACTTGCATAGTATAAGCGAGTCGTAAACTTCTCTAACATTTTGGAACTTTATAAAAGACTCCACCTTCTCTGGATTGGAAGCAAACCTATCTGTCTGCCTGATTCCGAGCTCAGGTATCTCCTGTCCAATCTCAACAGTAAAGTAATCAGGTCTCATGTGACACGCTCCTCTAGTGCTTGTTGCGTATGTTAATGCTTGCATCGAAAAAGCCCTGGGATCATGCATAGGTATTTCAAGCCCCTTTACAACAGCTACTTCTCCATCTTCTATGCCCAGCTTACTTGCAGCAACTTTCGTTCCCTCTGCGAGAATCCCTCCAATGCTCTTTCTATTTGCTATCATGTGAACAAGCTCTATAGCTACATCCTTATCTCCCCATTTAGCTTCCAATCCTCCTAGCTTTTCCTTGGTGAGCTTCCCCTTTTCATATGCATTCATCGCAAAAGCTACGGATGCTCCTGCGGAAATTGTGTCCATCCCATAGGCATTGCAGAGGTAGTTTATATATATCAATGCATCTAAATCATCAATACCGCATAGAGGACCAAAAGCCGCAGCGGTCTCATACTCTAAAGTATCAGCCTTTTCTAAGCCATATTTACCGAACTCAATTTCCTTGCCGCACGCGATCGGGCATCCCGTGCATGCGATTGGCTTCACATAATATTTCTCTCTTAGGGCCTTCCCATTAAGTTTGTATGCTGGAAATATTGAATCCTGGTAGTATTTAGTAGGGACGTCTCCATAGGACATTCCGGCTGCGACATAATCTAAAGTACCGTAAAGGCGAGACATATGGGTTGTGGGGTTTGACTCAATTTCTGCTATTGCTTTAGGCAGGAGCTCAGAAAATGTCTTGGGATCCGCAATCGGCGGCTCCATGTTCCCGTATACTGCTACAGCCTTAAGATTCTTCGATCCCATAACTGCCCCCATTCCTGTCCTCCCAGCAGCTTTTCCCTCGTCATTGATTACTGCTGCAAATTTGACCATATTTTCCCCTGCAGGTCCTATAGATGCCACCTTAACATCCCTGCCGAGCTCATCCCTTATCGCTTCTTGAGTCTCATACGTAGTTAGTCCCCACAGGTCGGATGCGTCCTTTATTTCTGCCTCTCCGTTATGGACAAATAGGTATACAGGCTTGCTGGATCTTCCCACAAATAGTATTCCGTCGTAGCCGCTCAGCTTTAAGGATGCAGGAAAATGTCCCCCTGCAGTCGACTCTCCCCACAGCCCAGTAAGCGGGGATTTTGCACAGATAGCGTATCTGCTAGATGAGGGAACTTTACTTCCAGTAAATGGACCTGTTATAAAGAGGAGCGGCGAATCAGGAGAAAGCGGATCCAGATCTCTGGTAAGGATGTCATAAAGCAGTGCTGCTGCAAGCCCTGAGCCTCCTACAAAGCTCTTTGCCATTTCTTCGCTTAGTTCGAGCGTTTTAATTGTGCCTGTGCTCAGATCGACTTTAAGTATTTTTCCATGAAATCCTCCTATCATAATTACCACCCATACTCTCCTTTTAATGCGTTAAGAAACAGCTCTTTAACTTCCTCAATAGAAATAGGCCTTGGAGACATTGGAGTGCATATATCTTCATATGCGTATTCTGCCAATACATCGAGCTTTTCTCTGAGCTTTGCCTCATCCACTCCTAGATCCTTTAGAGTTAATGGAGCTTTGACCTGCTTGAAGAAGTCCAAGAACTTTAAAACAAGTGCTTTTTGCAGCGGCTCTTCATTCACCCCAAGCTCCTTTGCAAGTTCTGTATATTTATCAGAGACCTCAGCGTAAAAGCCAATGACATACGGTATGAAGACTCCAACTGCGAAGCCATGATGTATTGAGAAGACTTTTCCCAACGAATGACCCAAGCTGTGAGTGAGTGCTATTCCTCCATTGCTAAAAGCTAATCCTGCCATCGTAGCAGCCTCATGGATTTTCAGTCTAGCCTCTATATCATCTGAATGCGAAAGAACTCTCGGAAGCCATCTCATAATCAACTTTATGGCGCCTATCGCTAAGAAATCGGTCATTTCAAATGAAGAATGGGTTAAGTAGCTATCTACAGCATGAGCAAATGCATCAAGTGCGGTTCCTAATGTAAGCTTTGGAGGAAGCCCCACAACAAAAGAGGGATCAAGGACTGCAAAATCTGGAACGAGCTCTGGATGGACGACTGAGAACTTTCTAGGTGGGGAATAAGACTCATCGGTGATCACTGCTGCAGAAGTTGCCTCGGAACCTGTTCCGCTTGTCGTAGGAATTGCTGCAAAGAGAGCTTTATTTCTTAATCCGAGAGGGGCCATAGGGTTTATAAGCTTAAAATCAATATCTGGTCTTTCATAAAGTGCCCATGCAACCTTTGAGGTGTCAATAGCGCTCCCGCCGCCAACAGCGACAATTAAATCTGCATCAAACTGTTCCATAGCTTGAGCACAAGGCTTAAGCGTAGATATGGGGGGTTCTGGAACGACCTTATCCCATACGGTGGTATTGAATCCAAATGATTGAAGAACCCTGCCTACTCCAAATGCCATGGGCTTAATATAAGGATCGGTCACGATGAACGCTCTTTTCTTTTTTAAAGCTGATGAAACACTCGACGCGAACATAGGAGTGGCGGCGAGGCCCATAAATATTCTTGGAGAAATGAACGTCGTTATTAGCGTTCTACCTTCTGGGGAATATGCAAACTGTAAATATTGTCTAACAACTGGTTTATATAGATACCAATTCGACATGGTTAGAACACCTTTATATATCTTTATTATTTATAATTATAGTTAGAACACTTATAAAAAACTTTTTAATATGACTTATCAAAGGATTTAAAAATAATTACAACAATAATTAAAGTTTTTTCTTCCAGATACCTAAAATAAGCAATGATGCGACTACCGCAAGTGTTATGTATAACACAATTATTCCCATCAAAGAGCCTTTTTCGGAACCGACAGTCTGCGAATTGTATAAAGTGCTCGTTGAGCTGTTCTGAGGATTCTCTTTCTCTTCGCTTTGAGAAGTGCATGTCCCGTTGTAGGTGCAGGCCTCAGTTGTTTGGTTCTCAAAAGTGTTTGAGGAAACGTTTCCCCATCCCGATTTCAGACCTTCAAATTTAACTTCAACATATGCGGGGATTATGCCAGAGCTTGAATAAGCTCTGAGGAATAGACTCAAGCTTGTAGAGTTACTTACCTGTATCGTTACCAGGGAAATCCCATTGCTAGAACTGCAATTTTCGCTGCTGTAAGATCCTTCTATTCTCGTTACTTCTACATTACTCGAAGTTGGATGGAGTATTAAAACGTATACAATACCTGGAGATTCCGCATTTATAGAAATTACCGAGCTACCCTCTTCATTCAAGATCATGCTCATGTTCTCTAATTCTTCACCTCCTATGCTATTCAGGATGTATTCCGCCCTACTCGCAAGATCTGAAGGAATTAGCACGTCTCCGAGCAAGGTCATATTGGGATAGAAGCTCCAACTTTCAACCCAATTTATGGCTTGAGTAAGTAGCTGCTCCGAAGTGTTGGTGTTGAATGACTCTAAATTGAAGCTGAAGTATACTGAACGGTATCCATTATCGCTCCAGAACTTATCATAGGCAATTATCCCGGCGAGCCCATCGCTTGATATTGCCACGATTTTTGGCTGATATGCTCCGAGAAGGGCTTCCATCAAACTTTCTGGGATTCTTAATGTTATATTGAATTTCCCAATTCCTGGAATTTTAAAGGAGATATTAAGATCATTTCCGTAAATAGAAGATGTTTGAACCGCTTCATAAATGAGAAGCATATCAGTAAAGGAAAAATTGCGATAATTTGATAGATTACTCCCGTTTGAGTTAGAAAGGTTTACAGTTGGCCATTTTGAAAAATTGATTTTATTTGATACTATAAAGTCAATATCCTGGGGGAAAGCCAGTTGCCATCCTACTTCTGTATATAAAAAAGGAGAACCGTTTTGGCTTCTTTGGTTGTCAAATTCAAAATTTTCTGGCAACGAAAGGCCCATTTTCTGAGCATCTGAGGTTGAGTTTAACTTCCCGCTGAACTGAACAAACGGAATCTGAAGAGGAATTGATCCTATCATCTCAGCTACTTGAGGATCAGCGTTAATGCAAAAGAAGTTTGACACCTCATCTTTTACATATTCGAATAAGGTAAGCTGCGGAATGCCAAGAAGAGTTGCCAAGTTGTCAAGGCTAGATAAATTTGACGTATTATAGTCTATGTTTCCTTTAGCTCCTACTTTTGTCTTTTCGCTACAAGATTCCCAAATTACCCAATCGCTGAGAGATCCCTGTGTAGCTATTAGACCGGCATGGTGTTGACTGACATAGCTTGAAAGTGCACCAAGAGCTCCATTGTCCTTTAAATCCCAATCGAGGAGAGTTGAGCTCTCCAAGCCTAAATACAAATTGCTTAAGATGATCGCATTCGGCTCATATTCTTCAAGTGCTGAGCTCAAATCGCTCGAATCTGTTATGTATATTCTATATTGCTTTCCTATTAAATTCCAGTAATGAAATTGCAATGCTCCTAGACTGTTGTGCTCACTTGCCTCGGTCCAGGAGTCGTTTATGTTATTGATAAGACCTTGGGAAAGATTATATGAAGAGATTGAATTGATAAAGCTACTTGTACTATTGTAGATTAGCCAAAGCTTAACGCTGGGATCAACGATGAGAATTTTGTTCGTACTAGAGCTGTTGTAAACATAGTACATACCTGCCAAAGATTCTGATGTATTGTTGTAAATGTCACTCGCCATTGATTTGTAAACTACATAGTTGCCAGGTTCTTGACCTGGTATTTGTGTTTCAATTGCTTCGATAGTTGAAGTTATATTGGGAATACTAGCATTTATTCCAAAGCTACTTAGCTTTGAAGCTATTCCCTGAAGATAGCTGTTGATCTCTTCAACGCTATTTTCTATCCCTGTGCTCAGCTCTTCTGAGTGCGCACTTATCCATGGTCCTCCAGATATGCTGTACTCTATGCTCAAAGAACTAAGCGGATTTTCTCCGACTGCTACAGCAATTAAATTTAGTGGCATGCCGGAGCCTAAGGACAGCCCATCAGGAAGAAATATCGGCATACTTAGTGAAGATTGAGTAAAGTTTTGAGAATTTGGAATGAAAATGAAGGTAATCGGAGGAAGCATGCTATGATTTTCTCCATAACTGACATTATAAGAGTCTTCATAAATAATAATCCCGTTTTTAACAACCTTATAGCTTACGCTTGAAATTACAGAGACGGTATAATTTGTGGTATATCTTAAAATTGGGGAAATATATACAGCAGAAAAGTTCTTCGTAATAAGTCCAGGTATATAAGCAACACTCCATCCGGGATAGAAGGGGATTGAATTGAATGTGTAGTTTATGAGCTCTTGCTGGGGGAATTTTAGCCCCATATATGCCCCCAAACATGCTGGACAGATGTCACCTTCAATTCCGACTGTTATGTTTATGCTCACTTCCACGCTATAGCTTTCATTTCCATTAATAAAAATTAGGACAGGCTGTAGCGAGGAGACTTCATTAGAAGCAGGATACTGGTATATAGAAGGCTGAAATGCACATTGGCTTTCATTCGCAATTGAAGATGAAGATACAATTAGAGATGACAAATATGTTATTGTCATAATAAAAACTGAAAAAAATAAAACTCTCTTTGCAATTAAGGAGTTCTCAGACATGCGCATCTATCTCTTTAAAAAAATTTTATTGCAAATTAGATAAATATTATTAAAAATTTTATTTTTTGTGATTTTTATTAAATATACTAACCTAAGTTGATCTCTTTATTAATATAACCAGTGTAAAAACATATGTTTAAAAGTGATATAATCCAGGTTGAGGTTTACTTTTAGCGAAAAATTCTTTAAATTATAGAGCTATTGCATTGTTATAGGTCTTCCGTGACCTGGATATATAATTTTAGGCCTAAGCTCAAGCAACTTCTTCATGCTCTTCTCTGCCATTATTTGATCAAGGGTAAACTTTCTTGGAGGAAAGGATGGTTTTCCATTATCGCTTTCAATTGCATCACCTGAAAACATAATATCTCCAGAAACGTAAGCAGTGCTTCCTGGCGTATGACCTGGAGCTGCGACAGCTTTCATGCCAGCCACTTCATCTCCATCCTTAACTTTAATGTCGACTTTAACAGGCTTAATGGTCGCAAATAAGGACATTATTCTTAGAGACAGGCTCGGAAATTTAGGCCTTGCACTTCCTTCTATAATGTCAGCCTCAGCTTCCGGAGCTACTACTTTTGCTTTTGTCCTCTCAGCTATCTCAGATGCATACTTAATGTGATCATAGTGATAATGAGTTATCAAAACATATTTTATTGAGATCCCATGCTCTTTTGCAATTGAGAGTACATCGGAAGGCTTAGCACCTGCATCGATTAGAATACCCTCGCTTGTAAGATAGGTATTACACATTCCTTTTATCAAAAATACTTCCAAGCTTTTTCCCCTCTTTTAATATAATTACGTAATTTATAAAATTTAACTCATTTAGATATGAAGTATAGGGAAGAATCTCAAAATATATACGTAACGAATTAATTTTTCGCAAATATAAAAAATGAATTAGGAATGAGCTATGAAGAGGAAAGCCCTAATTCTTATAGGACCTGAGTTTGAAGATATTGAAGCATTATATCCTTATTATCGCTTAATTGAAGCCGGATTTGATGTAACAGTAGCTGCGCCTTTCAGCGGTGAAGTAGAAGGCAAGCATGGATATAGAATGAATTCTAAAGCAATAAAAGACATAAACCCTGATGACTTCGATATTCTCGTCCTTCCTGGTGGAAGAGGACCTGAAAGGATAAGAGTTTCAGCAAGAGATGACGCTGTAAGAATTGTGAAGAGCTTTTATGATTCTGGAAAGCCTATTGCAGCAATTTGCCACGGACCTCAACTCCTCTTGTCTGCAGGAATCGTGAAAAATATCAAGCTTACAAGCTATCCAGGGATTGCAGACGACCTAAAAGCTGGAGGCGCTGAGTGGTTAAATGAAAAGGTTGTTGTTCACGGAAATATAATTACATCGAGGCTTCCAGAAGATCTTCCTTATTGGATGGAAGCATTACTGAAGGCGCTCAGCAATTCCTGAAGTTTTTCATTCATTATTATAAATTTGTAGAAATCGACAGCTTATATATCTTATATGTTTATCACTTCCTCAATAAAGACTTCGTAAAGCATTCTCAGAAGGAAAGGCTTCTTTTAAGCGAAGTTATAGATGAAATTAGGGAAAAAGTCCCTTTATTTACAAGAAGAATAGAAGAATTTGCTGAAGTTCCAGACAGAAGCACGCTTTTATACGTAATTCTTTACTTTATTACCTGCGGACTTTTCGGCATATATTGGGTCTACACGCTTACAAACGATCCAAACAGACATTTTGAAAGCCACGAGCTGATTGAGAAAGAGCTGATCACAGCACTGAAGGAAATTTTATCAAAACAGTAATTTTTTGCAATATTTTTTTAAACGCTAGTAAACTGTCTCGCTTAAAGTACTGTGTCTCTGATAGAGAGGATGAAGTTATTTGCAAGTAGCTCGAAAAATTATTCTTCATTAAAATGCAATATTTTTATATTAAATTTATATATAAAAATTAATAACTAAAAAGTTAATCGATCTATGATTAAGTACCATAATCCAGGTATGTTGGTAATGAGGGAGAGTTCAAGCTGTTTAAGGAGCCGTGGAAGTTCAGGTTCTACGATGTTAAAAGGACTGAGTGACCAAAGTGTCACGCTATATTCACAACTATTACAGCGTGCTTTTCCAAAGGAAAAGGAGTCGGAGTTCGTGATTCAAGTGTGACAGAAAAAGGTTATAAATTAAGAAAATGTCGCAAATGCATCACTCAACATTTTAAGTGTAAGCGGAAAGTTTTCCAATTCTGAACAAAAGTTTGTATTTCCAATTACAGCTATATCAACTTTTTTATTCCAAGCTTTTAATAGAAGTACTAAGATCCTAGTGGAATAAAAAAGACGGAGATTCTGCTGTCAGTTAGGAAAACCTTCTGAAGGAAATAATCAGTATGATCGCGAACAACAAAGTAGCATTTGAAATTCTGACTAAGGGCAGCGCTTGCTGTAGGGGATGATCTTTGCCTAGAAGAGGCTGAAAAGCATTGAAGCCTCCGCATTGCTTTCTGCTAGACTGATTTCATTTTCGGAATGTTTTCTTCAACCGTGTCTTTTGATTCCAACGAACCAAAAATCTTATAAAATTCGAGGATGAGGACCTGCAGGCATCATATCTTTTTTGTTCTAATGGTAGATTGCTATTTTTTTGATGACTCTGCCCTAGCTGCCCTCCTTCTTGAAGAAGAGAAATTGAATCTCTCTGTCTGAGTGGATAGCATGTAATGATCCGCTAGTGGTATCATGCACTAGCGAATTTGAAAATTTTTAGCCGATTCCATAGAGCGAAATTCTTCAGCTTTTTTAAAAGACCAATTATCGATATGATGCAACTATTCCTTCGTAAGCATTATCCTATCATTCGATTGATTTTAATAAAAAAATATTTAATAGTGGGATAATTTAATATTAAAAAACAGAAAAAGGTAATTTGATATGGAAAAAGAAAAGGGCAATATATGGTATATCTTTGCATATATATTGACCTGGTTATCAGGCATAATAGTATTCATCACTGAGGGACAGAAGGATAAGAGGCTCAAGTTTCACTCCCTGCAGTCGATTTTCCTCGGAATATTAGGCACAATAATAGATTTGGTATTTTTCTTCATACCTTTCCTCGGACCTTTCCTGCTCTTTCTGGTTTGGCTGTACGGGATGTACATAGCTTTTAAAGCATACAGTGGAGTGGACGTCAAAGTTCCAGTCCTCGGAGACTATGCAGCGAAGTATTCTGAATACACTCCTTAGCCTTTCTCCTTTCCAAAAAAGCACGAGAGCTTCAGAAAATTTTTTATCATTTCCCTAATGCAAATAAGATAAGCGAGGTGCGGCTATGTGCCAGAAGAAAGCGCCAGACGAGGTGTCCAACGTCGCACCTCATGTAAAATAGAGCGATGGATCGGAAAAGAGCTATATCTCGTCCCAAAGATTTTTAGAAGACCCTTGTATTGGAAGAGCCCTCGAGAACTTCTCGATGAGAGGTTTGAGCTCCTCCCACTCTTCCTTGCTAATTGGAGGTGTTCCCACTTCTTGCTTGATCTTCCTCATGAGCTCCACTGACTTCCTGCACCCGTTCTCAGATTTCGGAATCACGAACCACATGTAGACTATCAGCGGTGTGAACTTCATGAGCTTTGCCTGAGATCCCATGAATTCCATTATGAAGAATTCATCGGTCTCAGCAGCCTCAGAGAAGGAGAGCTTTTTGAAGTAAGAATATATGAGTGAAGTTGGGAGGAAGAGGGCCTCAATCATGTTCTTCACGATTTGGGCGTCGGAGGTTGTAATGCCGCTCTTTTCTTTCGCTGTATTGAGGAGCTCGACTGCATCTTCTCTATCCAGGAGCTCGGCGCTTTCTCCGTATCTTCCGAAGATCTTTGGAAGTGGCCTGTCAAGTATTCCTATACTGTAGACCTTCCTCATTTTGTTGAAAAAGTTGCCTCCATAATAAAGCACATAAGGCTCGCAAATCAAAATAAATCAGCTCATATGTTTTTTGTTGCACCAGCTAATTAACTTATCCTCGCTCGGTTTAAGCGCCTTCCAGCATTACCTCCTCATTGAGCTGATATGAATGATCTTTAGAAAAAAAGCTTTCCATGAACAGCATTAAAGATAAAGAAGCTCTGTGCTTCGAATTCTCGAGCCTAGATGTAAACCTTTTCTCAGGATTCAACGTCTCCAGGAACAATATAGAACAGAAGGTGCGTCTCTGGCTTTATTCTCAATGCTTTCCTGCATTTTTCCGTATCTCTTTTATTACGCTCGAGCTAAGCAAAAAGATTTTGCCAAAAGGCTTAGAATAGATAAATTCGTACTAATTTATTAAAGATAATTTATAAAGATATAAAAAGGAGAGAAGATGATTTATGAAAGAATCGGCATAAATGTCTTTCTGACAAATTCTGAAGGAATAGAGGCTGGTGATTTTTTAGAAAGGTGCTCAGACTTCATAGTTATTGAAAGATCTTTCCCACCTACTAATAATGAGGGAAAATTCTATGCATATTTCCTTGTAAAGAGTGGGTTATCTACCGAGAGTGCGGTTAAGATTATCCTTACTCTTATCCATAAGGGAAAAGCGTTTTACTATGGATTGAAGGACAGCAACTCGCTTTCTGTGCAGAATATCGTTTTAACAGAATTTGTTGGAAAAAATTTGTGTTTTGGAGGTAAAGCTAGGCTAATATATCAAGGAAAAACTGATTTTATCCCCAAAAAAGGGGGGTTCAATTCAAACATATTTGCAATAAAGTTTCCGGACTCTATAGATGCGGAAAAAACACTTGAGGAAATTAAAAAGCTCAAAGCATTTCCGAACTTTTTTGGTCATCAAAGATTCGGGTTCCATGAACCCTTTAATCATGAAATTGCGATAAAGCTATTGAAAGATGGAAAGCTAAATACAAGAAGTTGGAAAGGTGAGTTTTTAGCGGAATCGCTACAGAGTTATATTTTCAACGTCTGCCTTTCAAGAATAGATTTTAAGGAAGATTACAACAGTAAGATGGGAATTCTTTTAGGAACAAGACATAAAGAGGCTTTAAAGAAGAAAGTCTTGTTAAAGGATCATTACGAATGTTCACTGGAAGTTGCGGAGGAGCTTGGAATATTGGAGCTGATAGAAGGAAAAGATTTCCTTAAATACCAGCTAAGGCCACTGTTTATAAAAAACCCTCTCATCAAATATTATAAATCTAAAGAGAAGCTAATAGCTATTGCCAAGATGCCTCCTGGAAGCTATGCATCTCTGATTATAAGAGAAGTTTTTAAGAATGATGAAAGCTGGATGAATAAAAAATGCGTTGCTGAAAAAGTCTGTAAATAAAAAGTGAAGGCTTCTTCTATGATTCTTTGCTGTTCAAACGCAAAAGGACCTATTCAGTGATTTTATTAAATATAATACTTAAATTTTCAAAGAATTAATTAAATTGAGAGAGCGGTTGAGGAAAAATGAAAGAGGAAGAGGAAACCAAGAAAATTCTTCAAGAAATGAAGGAAGACCACATTCATGGTGCTTCATGGTATTATGAAAAAATGGTTGAAGTATTTAAAAAAGCTGGGTTTTTCGATAAAAAGCTTGCAAATGAATTAATTAAGATAAGACCCGGGATGGCCTCTATCCAAAATGTGATTGAATCGCTAGAAAAGGCTGAGGAAAAAAGGAATCGGTTTTAATAGAGCTTTAGAAATGCTGGAAAAATACAAAAAAAGCTTCAGAATACTTTTCTAAGACTAAGATCAACGCCACATCTGTTATGACAATAAGCTTTTCATCTAATGTTTTCAATTTTCTCAAAAATTCAAATGTTAAGAAAATATATAGTTGAATCTGAGCCGAACTTAGAGCTAAATGAAGCTAAGGAAAAGCTACGGAAAAATTGCCGATGCCGAGGTTATTTTACACAGCTCAGTTCATTATTTCATTGGGAAAGTGAATGCCGTTGCAACTGGAGCGGATGGGATATATGCATCAGGAGATGTTCTGACCTTCTCCCCGCTCTAAAGGGCGAGGGTTTCAGTTGTAAAAAAATATTTAAATTAGGCTAGTCCCATAAATAGCATTAAAGCTGGTACTAGCACGCCGATTATTCCAAATACTATTAGAAGCCAGCCTAATGCTTTTAAAGAAACTTTTCCTCTGGTCATCAGAAATATAGCAATAAATGTTATTATATATAATGTTGTCGCATACGCGAAGAGGTAGTTATGAACTAGCGCAATAAAGGCGTAGAGGAACCAAATCATACCAATTGCTGCATACAAGGAGTAGTCTCCTACGGGAGTTAACCCATACCCTTTAATTAAAATAATTCCTAACGCAACCCATATTACTCCAAAGGTTAAAGCAAAAGTTGCGGTTGTTCCTAAATTTAGTGCGGTTGCTGCATATAAAGCGGCAACTACGTTGAAAATTGCCGCAGCCTCACAAAAAACCCCTGAAGACTTGAGGTCTGGCTTGTTGCTTATAAGTGACATTCCCAGCACAAAGAAGTTTGCTCCAAACAAATATAAAATCATTCCTACTAAAGATTCAACCCACTGCATTTTTATCACTTATAATATTATTATAGAAAACTTTTATTTAAATTTTCATTTTCTATATTTTTATTCTATAAAAATTTTTCGATTAAAATGGAGAAAATTTCTTATCAAGTTGTTCTTACAACTGGACACCTTGTCCAAGTGTGGAGGAGAAATCAGCTATTAGAAAGCTTTGATGAACTTTTTTCTAGCGAAAAAAGGGATCACCGCTATTCCTGTGAGAAACCCCCCGACATGTGCCCAAAATGCTATTCCTGTATATACAGCAGAAAAAGTGGTTAACACAGCTAAGACGAGCTGATAAATAAACCATATGACAATGAAAATTATTGCAGGAAAGTTTATAACTACAGGCGCCCAGAACCAGAGGGTCAATGTCTTAACCATGGAGCTTGGATAAAGCATGATATATGCTCCAAGGACTCCGCTTATCGCTCCGCTCGCTCCAACCGCTGGTATAAGCCAAGGGTTGTTCATTTGTGAAATTATGCTTGAAGTTTCAGGAACATGAACTAATGTTATACTAGTTACGTAAAACAGTGCGGCCCCTGTACCGCTAAGAAAGTAAAATAGTAAGTACTTCACTTTACCTAAAGCAATTTCTATACTGTCACCAAATATGTAAAGAAAAAGCATATTGCCCAATACATGTACAATATCTGTATGTATAAACATAGCTGTGAATATGGTCCAGAGTCTCTCTCCATTAATAATGTAATACGGCGTTATCCCAAAAAACTCTATTATATCATTGATGCTTGTAGCGTTTGGCAAAATCACCCATGGGAAGAAATACGTGACCACGAAGATCCCAATGTTTACGAAGATCAAAATTTCATTCACAATTGGTCTTTCTGTAATTTTTTCGCTATTTGTTGCAGGAAGCAAAGTCTCACTGTCCTACGCTCTTCGTCTTAACCTCTAACACTACCTTTGATCCATTCTTCAGCCCGAGTTCTCCCCTCAGATAATCGGGTGCAACTATTTCAATTATATCCTTCTCATGACTAGTCCTGTCTGGGATTATTATCGCGGCTTTCTCATATCCGTTTACTTTAACGGGAAATAGCGTTGCCCCTCCGTAATACCTTTCCTCATTTCTAAACCCTTCTATCCTCAATCCCTTTTCTGGATTCAAAAATGCTCTCTTCAAAACGCTTTCCCCCTTAAGTCTAACATTCAGAGTCCCTGGATATGGAACGAAACCGACTAGCTCCTGTATTTTCTTTGAGTAATATGGCAATTTTATGTAGAACCTGCCCTCTCCCAGTCCTTCAACGATCTCTCCTTCCAGAATCAAAACATCCTTTTCCTCTTTTACTATGCTTTCAGCTTTGCTCCATAAAGTCTCAACAAGCTTTAGACCTTTTTCCGTGATTTCCAAATATTCTCCTTTCCCCTCTACGATCCTATAAATAATACCTTGAGCTTCCAGCTCTCTCAAAATTCTGGATATGCTCTGCTGACTAAGACCGATTTTTTCAGATAGAGCTTTTTGGGTTGTTCTAATCCTTTTTTTGCCATCAAATATTAAGATTAGCAACATACCAAATCTTGCATCCTCATAATTCATCTTTAGCAACCTTCTTGCTTATTTTATCTGCATAATTAAGAGGAAACGGTAACCCGGGTTTCTTTCTCAAATTTTTAACAATTTCAAAAGCTTTTTCGAGAGGTATCTTATAGCCTGGACTTATATAAAGTTTCCTTGCATTTTCCGGATAGCTTAATATTTTTCCGATGAGAATGCCTTTATAGAAAAAATTTCCCTCTTCATCGATCTTGTCGTAAACAAGCAAACTCTTCGCCACGCCAATAGTTGGAATATCTAGAGCTAATCCCAAATGTGTCGCAGAACCAGAAAATCTCGGATGAGCGATGCCGTGGCCATCCACGAGGAGCAGATCGATGTCAACAAAATCTCTTAAAATAGACACTGCAGCAGCTGCCACGGGAACTTCTCTAAATCCGAGGAATCCAGGTATATACGGGATTCTGATCTTGTCTCTAATAGCCACGAAGAACGCATCATTCTCTTCCCTTCTGTATGCGACTGCAGAAGCGATAATTTCTTTTCCCTTTGTGAAGGCACAATCTACAGCAGCTATGTTTATATTGTCCGATAAGTATGTTTTGATTAAAGATAGTTGAGCGAATGCTTTTTCTTTAAACAAAAGCTGTGATGCCTTCGCTTTTTTTATCGAGAACCTTCGCTTCATAAACATATCCACTAATTAAATTATTAAAAAACTAAATCTGCTTTACGGAACCCTCATAAGATCCCCTGTCGCTGATTACTACGTAGTCTATTGATCCTCCTGACATCGCATCCCTTCTTACTCCCTGCTTCACAGCCCTTATTGCGAGGTCAATAGCAGTCTTTTCATCTATATTCTGTTGATATAGCTCCTCTAAAACACCTATTGCAACCGGACCGCCCGTTCCAATTGCCATATATTCATCTTCAAGCACTGAACCTGCAGGATCTAAAACTACCAATGTTGGCTTTTTATCATCAATCCCGGCTAGAATGAATTCTCCATAAAGCGGAAACCCCCTATAAGAATAAAGTATATTCGAAAGCAACTTTGCTGCGCTCTTTGTAGACATTTTGCTTTTTATTTCTGTTTCGTAATACCTTATTTCCTCCCTGAAAATTCGAATTATGTTCTGCGTATCTCCCATCAAGCCCGCAGTTCCAGCCCCAAGCCTCTCGTTAATTAAATATACCTTTTTTGCCTGGCTGCTCATTATAAAAGTTCCATAGGTCATCCTCTCTTCTCCTGCAATAACGGCGCCATTTGAGAATTTTAAACCGACTACCGTTGCCCCCTGAAAAGTTTCAACCATTTAAATGCACCTTATATAATATTTTTAACGCTATATGTTATTATCATTTCACATTATACCAACTAAAATAATTTTTGTATTGTTTAACGTGATATTTTACATTATGAATTCAAAAAAATTAGTTGCGCCCGGTTAGAAAAAAATAAAACTAATTCAGTATAATATTCTATTTGTTGGAAGGAGGTTTTAAAAATGAAGTCTTTTGCAAGAGTTTTAGTTATGGGCTACGGAGTCATAGGGAAAAGAGTTGCTGATGCAGTTGTTCTCCAGGACGACATGAAGCTTGTCGGAGTTGGTGATGTTTCTTCGGATTGGAGGATAAAACTCGCGCAAAAGAAGGGGATAAATGTTTACGCTGTTGGGAATGATGCGAAGGAGAAAATGGAAAAGTCAGGAATAAAGGTCGAGGATACTGTAGAGAGCTTACTAAAAAGTGGGGCCGTCGATATCGTAGTAGACGCCACTCCAAAGGATATTGGTGCTAGGAATAAAGAGACTCTTTATAAAAAGTATGGTGTCAATGCAATTTTTCAAGGAGGAGAAAAGGCTGAGATTGTAGATGTGAGCTTTATTGCGCAGAGAAACTACAGAGAAGCATTAGGCAAGAAGTTTATAAGAGTTGTAAGTTGCAATACAACTGCAATAGGTAGAGTTATAGGAGGGCTCCATGAAAAAATTGGAATAAAAAAAGCGAGAGTTTCTATCATAAGAAGGGCCGTAGATGTTTGGGAGAGCCACAGCACTGGTATAATGAACACTGTGGTACCGGAATCAAGCATACCGAGCCACCATGGACCTGATGTTAAGACTGTTGTAAAGAACTTAAACATAGTAACAATGGCATTCAAGGGATCGCATAATCTCTTTCATATGCATTCCGGTTTCATTGAATTTAACAGACCTATCAGTAAGGATGAAGTATTGAATGTTCTTAATGCGGAGCCGAGGGTATCGCTGATCGCATATAAAGATGGTCTGATGGGGCTCAACAGCGTTTTTGAGCTTTCAAGGGATTTGAACAGACCAAGGGGGGACCTTTATGAGGTTCCTGTCTGGAGCGATCTGATGAAAGTAGAAGATAATGAGCTTTACCTTATATGGGCCACTGGAAACGAGAGCATAGTCGTTCCGGAAAGCATTGATGCTATTAGAGCGTCACTTGAAATAGAAGAAGAACCTGAGAAAAGCATACAGAAGACTGATAAGACACTTAACATAACTAAAAGTTTATATTAGAAAGGAAAAAAGGATCACGGAATATAATTGAGCCAGCAATGGATCGGTATTAAATACGATTTTAATGCTTTTTTCATTACTATTCAACTTAAATCTAAACATTATCTCTTTTGCTATATCCTCTTCTACCGTAGTGCTTAAAAGAATATTTCTTCTTTGTATGTCCTGCATTCCTATCGCTATATCACCCCTAAGCAACCTGCAGGCAATTCCCTTTTCCTGAAGGATATACATTAGATAAATTGCTCCCGGCTCCAGAGAAGGCGTATAGATTACGTCGCAAGATTCCCCAGAACTTTCAAGCTCTTTTATAGATTCTAAATATTCAGCATATCTTTCCGAAATAAATGAAAAGCCTTCCGACAAGCTTTCTAAATCTCTTTTTGCATTTGAAATTCTCATATCGCTTCTATTTGTCAGCTCTTTTGCGACCTCAATTCCCAATAAAGATGCAAGTATAGAGGAATACAGAATTTGGTTTTCCCTTGCATCTATCTCTATAGAATTCTCCTCATTTATCCATCTTGAAATTACCGGATCATCTCTATATGGTATGAGGAATAATGAGGGAACGAGCATAACTGAAGAAGAGCTTGCGAGTCTAGCAAACTGGTTTCTTTCTTTTAGGCTTGCCATAATATAAAAAATCTTGAATGTACTCTCTCTATAGGGAATTACGTTTAAATACAGCTCAGTAGACGGAACGAGCTCAAATCTTGCCTCCTGGGTTAAAACCCTCAAATAGTTGAAAAAAATTGTTGCAGGAATTACCCCATATCCAGAATATGAGATGATTATATTGCCTTCTTTTAAAAAATCAAAAACCCTGTTGAAAATTTCCTTCGATTTTTTTACCGCATCATTCAAAATGCTTATCGTTTCTTTTTCATCAAAATTTACAGAAGCGCCGTGTTTAGACTCCTGCAACAGCTACATCCTCCGTTTTCTTCTGGATTTTCGGGAAGCTCCGGTATTAAGTTATATAAAATCTCTCTGGCTTTTTTAACATTTTCTGACATAACTCTTTCAACCTCATCAGCAGTAACTGGTCTTTCCGCCCAGACATCGTAGTCTGTTATCATTGCTAGTGTTGCATAGCACAGCTCCATTTCGCATGCTAGGTTTACCTCTGGCACTAATGTCATTCCAACTATATCTGCTTTAAATACTTCTTTCCATATCCTGCTCTCAGCAAAAGTACTGAATCTCGGTCCCTCAATACATACATATGTGCCTTTAGTATGTATATTTATATTAAGTTTTCTTGCGGTTTCTACTACTTTTCTTCTAAGCGACTCGCAAAAGGGATAAGCCATGCTTACATGAGCAACTCTAGGTCCGTCGAAGAATGTATATTCCCTACTCTTTGTAAAATCGATAAATTGATCCGGTACTATAAAATCTCCAGGCTTCACATCTGTTCTTAAACTCCCAACGGCACTAACGCTCAGAACCCACTTTGCACCAAGCTGCTTTATTGCCCAAATATTTGCCCTATAATTTATCTTGTGAGGCGGTATTCTATGACCCTTTCCATGCCTTGGAAGGAAAGCTACTTTTTTGCCTTTCAGAGTGCCTATTGTAAAGGCATCGCTCGGAGCTCCATAGGGGGTATTGATCAATAATTCCTTTGCATCTTCTAAAAATTCCGCAGAATAAAGCCCGCTACCGCCTATAATGGCAATATCTGCCTTTTCCTTAATTTTTGAAGAAGTTTTATTTAACCAGTTTTCCAAGTATAACACCTCTTTTTTTATTTTTTATAACTCAACTATATTAATAATTAAATTTAGGGTATCACATTGCTTAAAGAAGCTAAATTTTTAATTAAAAAACTGAAAATGCAAATGTTAAATTACCAATTTTTCGCGAAAAATATGCCGAAATTAAAATATAACATCTGTTGTTATTGTTTTATGGTGATTTTTAATGGTGAAGATCCCGATAAAGCTGGTAACATGGAGCGAAGTTGAAAGTTGGTCAAGAGACCTTGCAAGAAAAATTATTGATTCTGGATACCAGCCGGATGTGATAATTGCAATAGCTAGAGGAGGGGTTGTCACTGCGAGAATTTTATGTGATTATTTAGGAGTTCTTGATCTTTTGTCCATAAAAATTGAACATTGGATAGAAACTGCGGCTCATACCGAAAACGCAACTGTCAAATATTCATTTAATACGGACCTTTCATCAAAGAGAGTCTTGCTAGTTGATGATATATGCGACACAGGTAAAAGCATAGTCGTTGCTAAAGAGCACATTACAGAAAAAAGTAGACCTTTAGAAATAAAAACTGCTACGATGCAATATATAAGCAGCGTCGCAAAGTATAAGCCTGATTATTACATAGATGATGTAAAGGACTGGATATGGTATTTGTATCCGTGGAACTACATGGAAGATTCTATAAATTTAGTGAAAAAGATCCTTCAGTCAGATCCTTTCAGAAAGTGGAGCGTTGATGAAATATCAAAAGGATTTAAAGAAGCATATGGCATTGACCCGCCTATAGAGCTGAACCAGGTAATTGAAGAGGGAATAAGAAGAGGTATATTTTATCACGAAAACGGAGAAGTCAAAATTAAGAAACAATATACAATTTAGGCAATATATGTTATTTTATTCATCTTCAAAACTTCTTTACTTCGTTCTTTTAATAATCACTGTAAATTTAAAACTTGATGAAGCAAAGATAAACTCGAGTCGGTAGAAATGAACGAAAAAGCTTTGAATTACGAGGTTTCTATATTTAAATATTTAGCAGAAAAAGGAGAGGCAAGTATAGATGAATTATCAGATGTTTTCAGCCTTCCTCCAAGCAATATTATTGAAAAGATAAAAAAGCTAAATGAGATTGGGCTATTTATAAATTCGGAAGACAACAAATTCAAAATTCCTTCAAGTTCTGATTTCAGCTTAATTGCTCTATATTTAAAGAGGATGAATACATTTATAAATTATAATGTGATTTTTTATGAAGAATGCGATGGCTCTCAGGAAATTGCGGAAGAAATTGCGAAGAATGGAGCTGAAGAGGGCAATTTAGTATTGTGCGAAGAGATAAAAAATGCCAGGGGCAGGTTTGGAAGAAAATGGCATGCACCAAAAGGCGGTATTTGGTTTTCTTTAATTTTAAGACCTCCGTCTCTTGAATGGATAAATTTAATTTCTCTAGCAATGGGAGCCTCTGTATCTATTGCTATTGAAGACGTTTTGAATATTAAATCAGGGCTTAAATGGCCGAATGATGTTTTGATTAATGAGAAAAAAATCTGCGGAATTCTCAGTGAAGCTAAAATTACAGATGATAGGCTTGATTATGTAATTGTGGGAGTTGGGCTTAATGCAAATAATGAATTGCCAAACGAGCTTAAAGCTCAAGCTATTAGCCTTAAGCAGATATACGGACGCAATATTCCAGCGCTTCCTCTCCTTGGTAGGATTTTGTATCTGTTCGGCTGGGAGTATAAAAAAATAATTGAAGGCAGAGTTGAAGCTATAATAAGCGATTGGAAGCTACGCTCGTTGACCATAGGGAGAAAAGTTCGAATAGAAAATCGTGATGAAATCGTATATGGAACGGCTGTAGATATTGACACTGATGGTTCGCTCGTTGTAAATTTAGAAAATGGGAAAATAGGAAAATTTTATGCTGGAGACGTTTTTCATTTGAGGTTTTGAAAAAATGAGGCTGAAATCTTTGTCTTTAAGGGGGAATAAAAATGCTGTAGTTTTTCTATCGATGATAAGTATTAAAACGATACATGTATTGAATAAAGAATTGTCCCAAAGAAATAGATGAGAGATTAGCAATCCAGAAACGATCCAGAAGTGGATCTCTGATCGTTCTTACTGCCATGCATATGAAATATGTAAAAACCGAATAGACACATGAAATTTATGAATCGCTCTAAAGGACTTATTCCTGATGAGAAGAAATCAGAGATATTTAAGGCTCTTTATACTATAAAAATATTGTAGCGTAAAAATAGTGTAGAAAATGAACAACATTTATAGTATAGTAAAAAAAGCTCTTTTGTCGAAGGAAAAGAAAGAATATGTCTTCTATGCTCTTGACAGAAAAAAGTCAACCTTAAGAGAAATTAGAGGAAATGAGATAACCGATGTAAATGAGTTCGGATTTCTTATCCTTCTTGATGGCTCGCAAATTCCTATTCACAGGATCAGAAAAATAACCTTTAAGGGTGAAGTCATTCTAGAGAGAAAGGGGTGAGATTTTGTCTTTTGCTGGTGCTTTCCTTACATCTAATGAAAAAGCGGGGCTTTTCCACTATTCTATAAGTCAAAGGGTCGTGGAAATATTGATTGACGACTATGAGGAAACGGAGAAAGGAAGAAATTTGCCCTGGAGCATGTTTAGCAAAATTAAAGATGAGCTAACAAGTGAAGAGGTAGGAAATTTGGCAAGAAGGTATAACCCGAGGCTTATCATGTTCAATGGAAGCAATCCTTTAAAACATGAATGGATCTTAAGATCTATTGAACTTATTAAAAAAATGAATATAGATGTTGGAATAAGCTATTCCTGCCATAAAATCGATGAGAATTTTAGCAGTTCTACAGCAGGCTATTATGCGCCTAAAATCTTCAATGCAAGTATTATATATAAAAACATAGAAAAAATCGAAAGGTGCATAGAATTTTCAAATCTAAAGAAAGAAGCCACAGAGTTGCAAGTTTTTCTCGAAAATAAAGGTGATAAAGCTATTGTTGATCTTCTGCTAGATCACTTTAATGAATTTGAATTTCCCGTTCATATATACAACTGGATCGATGAAATGAGCAAAGAAGAAATTAATAAAATAATGAGTATCTCTCTAAATACATACTTTCATGACCACACGGGAAAATCTATCAATTATTTCGCCACGAGATGCCAAAAATGCAGAAATGTTGTAGTTACCAGGCATGAAGAAAACCTCATGAAAAACAACCTTAATGGGGAGAATTGCCCTTTCTGTGGTTATAAAATACTATATAAGTCGCCTCTGAAAAAATATAACATAAGTAAAACTTTTGTGAGCAAGAAGGTCGAAATAAATTGGTTGATGAATATAGAACTCCCTTAAATAATTCTCAAAATTTAAGAGTTGCAAAGTTTTGGGATCAGGTAGAAGGAAAAGAGAAAACTGTAAAATGCAAGCTTTGCAAGAGGTATTGCGAAATACCTAATAATAGCTATGGAGCATGCGGTGTAAGAAAGAATATAGATGGAAAGCTTTATACATTAGTCTACGGTCTTCTTACAGCTGTTGCTATTGATCCAATAGAGAAGAAGCCCTTGTTTCACTTTAAACCAGGCTCCTCGGTTCTTTCAATTTCTACCGTTGGGTGTAACTTCTTCTGTCAATTTTGTCAGAACTGGGAAATAAGCCAGTCGAGGTTGGAGGAAGGACTTTACGGAAACTATTACGAACCTGAAGAAATAGTTAATATAGCATTATCAAATAGGGCAGATGGAATTTCATATACTTATAATGAGCCTACAGTATTTTATGAATATATGTATGATGTCGCAAAAATAGCCAAGCAGAAGGCGCTCTTCAATACAATGGTTACAAATGGATATATAAGCGAATATGCTTTAGAGGAGATTTCTCCGTATATGGATGCAGCAACTGTTGATTTTAAGGGCAGCGGAAATAAAGAGTTTTATCAGAAATATATGGGAGTGCCAGATCCCTCACCTATTTTTGACACCTTAACTCTCATGAAAGAGAAGAAAATTCACATTGAAATAACTGATCTCGTAGTTCCCAAAATCGGTGATAGAGAAGAAGATATTGATAAGCTTACAAAGTGGATCGTGGAAAACCTCGGCGATGAGACACCTTTCCATATATTAAGATTTTATCCCCAATACAAGCTGAATTATCTGCCTATAACCCCTGTAAAGACTTTAGAAAAATTTGCAGAAATAGCTAAAAATAATGGACTAAAATATGTATACATAGGCAATGTTCCCGGACACGGGCTTGAAAATACATACTGCCCATCATGCGGAAAAGTTCTTATTGAGAGGGAAGGTTTTTATATAGGAAAAATAAATCTCACAGAAGACGGGAGATGCAAATACTGCGGATATAAGACAAACATAATATTATAATCAACTGGTGGGAAATGATGGAATGCAAATATGTTGTTTTTATGGGTCCTGCTGGAAGCGGGAAAACAACATTAACTGCGACTTTTTCTGACTGGCTTTCTTCTCAAGGAATAGACAATGTAAAGGTTAATTTAGATCCCGCAGTAGAATACCTTCCTTATGATCCAGATATTGATGTTAGAAACTATGTAGACGCCAGAGAGGTAGCAAAGAAGTATTCTTTAGGACCTAATGGCGCTCTGCTTGCTAGCATGGATCTCCTTTATGGAAAGCTTGAAGATATAAAGAAAGAACTTATGGAAATTGAAGGTGAGTATGTGCTCATTGATATGCCTGGTCAGCTCGAACTTTTCAGCTTTAGGAGTACAGGTCCTCTAATTGTAGATAGACTCTCTTCCAAAAATCGGACAGCTGTAGTTTTTTTAATGGATGCAAATTTTACAGCTTCAGTTGAAAACTTTCTCTCAATACTCATGCTTAGTCACAGCATAAGAATCAGGCATTATTTCCCTCAAATAAATGCAATATCCAAGATCGATCTCCTCTCTCCGGAGCTATTGGAAGAATTATTGACTTTAAAGGAGTCTCCTGAATTATTAAAAGAAAAAGTCATAGATAAGGGAGATCCGAAATATCATGACTATATCAACAGTATTGCTGACTTTCTTATCGAGGAAGGCATTGATTTTATACCTGTTTCAAGCACAACTGGAGAGGGGTTAGATGAACTCTTCGCCTCAATTCAAAACCTTATTTCCAATTTAGATGAAATAGAAACAAATCTCTAATTTTTTATTTTCGTTTGCTGAAGGCAAAATACTAACTTTCTGAACAACATTTTTTTATTAAGGAATAAAACTTAGCCATTTTATCTTCTGAAACTCTGTTGAGGAGGATCTTCACATTTTTAGAATTTACTATATTTCCGTGAGGTCTCAAGCCTCCGGACATGTTATATGGAATGTGCAGAAATTCATGAATTAAGACTCCAGTAATTTCTCTTTCATTCAAAGATTTTATTTTGTTACACAAAAATTCTATGGTATATAAAGGTGGAAGGACGTGTCCTATTTGGATAGCTTTTGATAGACCGTATATCCTTGCATACGCATTTGATTTTGCTCCATGCGAAACGACAAATGCAATGTTGTTAAAATTTATTTTTAAATCAGAATCCAAAGCAATCCCTTTTGCAACTTCTCTGATCTCATAGCATCTTTTGTATTTTATCATTACGCTCACATCTTAATTTATTATAATAAAAAATTTAATGGAGGTAATTTCTTTTTTATTAAATGGAAAAATTATATGAAAATCACTTTGTGATAATTGGCTGGTGAAATTAATATTGATAAACTTTCGCAATAATTTGGAAGCCTTCTTTGAAGATAAAAAAACACTTTTGGACAAAAAGATCAGCGAGTTATTGGAAGAGCATGTAGAAGCCAATGCCATTGATGTATCCAAATATATAGTAGAAGGCGGGAAAAGGCTTAGAGGTCTCCTAACTCTCTTCATTACTGATGTTTTAGTAAATGACTACAACAGAGCGGTGAGGGCAGCTGTTGCATTGGAATTGGTGCACTCTTGCAGCTTAGCAATTGATGACATAATCGATCAGGATGTAAAAAGAAGAGGTAGGCCTTCGGTATGGGTTGCTAAAGGAATTTCTAAAACAGTTCTTGTAAGCAACTTATTAATACCTATTGCAATTAAGGAAGTTTCTTATTTGGGAACTTCAGCTGTAAAGAAGGTAATAGAGACGTGGCTGAAGGTGACTATGGGGGAAATCTATGATGTTTTCGATGAAAGTTCTTCTTATCTGAAAACTATCGAATATAAAACCTCAAGTCTGTTTCAGCTTAGTCTTGACTTAGCCGCAATAGCTTCAAATAGAGAAGATCTTATAAATGTATTTGAAAGATACGGTTTATATCTGGGTTATCTGTACCAGATTAGCGATGACTTGGTTGATGCTAAGAAATATATTGAAAATAAAAATGAAGAAAAGCCTTTATTTTTAATAAAGATGCTAAATTGGCTTGGTGCCAGCAATTTGATCTCATGGGAAGAACTTAAACTAATGGTTTTTAAGAAATTAAATGAATTTTATAACTCAGCTATTACCGCTATAAATGGTATTAATGATAAAGACCTGACGCTTATACTGAAAGAGTTACCAATCTATATTGTCGACAAGATTTTGGAAGAGGGAAACTTGAAATGGAATTTAGTAGAATAAATATAATAGGTGCGGGTCCAGCAGGAGCTAGCCTTGCATTTTTTCTCTCTTCCCTAGGCTATAGCAATATTACAGTTTATGAATCATCAAAAATCCTCGGGAGCAAACCGTGCGGAATGGCTGTACCAGCTTCAATTAAAGATTTGATAAAACTTGAAAATGAGCACATAATTAATGAAATTAAAGGATATAGATTGTTTATTGATGGAAAATTGCTTCATGAAGATATCTCAGGAACGCATTGGGGATATATAATAAATAAGCAAAAATTTCTTGAAGATCTTGTTAGTGACGTGGAAGTTAAAAGAGAACATTTAAAAATAAACTTAGATGAGCTTAGTAAAAGGAAAGATGATCTGTATGTAATAGCCGCGGGGATTTATTGGAACGGATCGCCAAAAGAAAGACTCAATGCTGTGGAAGCTACTGTAAACGTTTATAATTGGAATGAACCTTCCATTATTCAAATCTGGTTTGATACAAAATTAATGGGATATTACTGGGCATTTCCTCATTCAGAAAAGAAAGTAAACATAGGTGTAGGAGGATTTGAAGATTTTTTCAGTTTAAAGGCTAGGCTTATTAAGTTTATCAAGAAAATCGGTTCTGTTGAGAAAATGGAACCTGAAAAGATACTAGGAAGTCAGATTGTAAGCACAGGAATTGTTGATAGTATCCTTTTCCCCGCTGAAAATGTATTTGCAATTGGTGAAGGAGTCGGCAGTGTTCTCCCACTTACAGGTGAGGGGATAAGACCGTCAATTCAAATGGCGAAAATCTTTTCCGAAAATATTAGTAGTAAGGAATTATTCATTCAAAATCTTAAAAGTTCCACTCTTTACAAAACGAGCAAGATACAAAGAAAAATACTTTCTATTTTAAAACAAATGCCCCCATTTTTGAGGAACAAAATAATGAGGAGTATCCCAAAAGACATAATGATAAAGATCGGATTAGGAAGCTACAGTGAAAATGATGTCAACAAGCTAAAATTGATATTAAAAACATTTCAAGTCTGAGTTCTTTTGCTTTAACACTATCGGAGTTTTAAAAAGTGGAAATCTCTTTCATGAAAACAGAATAGTTTAAAATCTAAATAAAAAGAATCAGTGAGAGAGCTCATCATCATTGTTTTGTTCTCAGACGGTTTGCTTTCCATCATCTTCACGTTATTAAATTAAAATACTTAAACTCGCTAGATTAAAAAATTAACTTATTTATTTCGCAATTAAAGTGGTTTTATATGAATAATATGAATTACATAAGGGTGGGTGAAAAATTTAAATTCAAATGCACTAGATGCACGCTATGCTGTGGCACTGGTCCTAATGTTTCAATAACGGTATTTGATGTAATAAGGATGTCAAAGTATCTCGATGTAAACCCAATTCAATTTCTTAAAATCTTCACCAATGTTATAATTGCTGACTTAATTCCAGTAATAGCCTTAAAAGGAGATATTGCAGGAAGGTGCGAATTTCTTGGTTTTGATAGTAATGGAAAGACCTTCTGTAAAATTTATAAGTACAGACCGCTTAAATGTAGGCTTTATCCTGTCAAGCTCATTTCTCCAAAAAGCAACCACGTTTATTTAGATACTGATTGCCCTGGACTGTATGCTGAAGATGCAGAGTTCATTGACTTTCCGGTGGATATATACAAAAGAAATGCGTATGAGGTTGAATGGCAATATAAAAAGCTCTATGAGAAGATCTTTAATGAAGGGAAGGAACCGCTCAATGCTCTTTTAGAATTAATAGAGGAGCTCTATGAGGAGGCAAAAAACAAAAACCCGTCATGGCTGGAAATATGAGCTATTTCATTCTATTTTTCCAAGCTTTCAACTGACCTCCCCCCACCCTAAAGGGCGAGGCTTTCAGTTGTAAACTATTTGATCAGTGAAGTAGCAAATGTATTGTTCGTATTTAAAACATATTTACCTCCATCGTTTAGAACTATAATTTTTTCTTTCTTAAATTTATAAACCGTCTTTCTGATCTTTTCTTCACTAGCTAATCCTTTTAGCAATTCGTGAAGTTCTTTTATAGTAAATCCTTTGCAGTTATTTTTAAAGAGCTCCAAAATAATGTTCTCAAGCTTATCCACATGTGGGGCTAACATAACCACTAGGTCTTTGTCTTCATATATTACATCTAAACTATTTTCAACTATTTCCTTTTCGGCATTCATTCTAATACATCCCTCACAATATTCAATTAAAGATTAGAAAACTATATAAGAGAAAAGCTAAGCTCTTTCTAGAGCTCCATTTTTTCTTTCAATTTATCAATGCAGAGTTCAGCAACCACCACAGGATATTTTACTCCGAACATTTCCAATATTCTTGGATGGACTTCTCCTATATAGCCAATTCTTTCTTTTTCTATAAATAATGATGCGCTTCTCCCCTTAATTAAGAAGCTTTTTTCCTCTCTCTTCGAAATTGGCTTTAGCTTCAGAATTTCTAGCAATGAATATATATGAGATTGCATCTCTTCAAAACTTGCTCCTTCATTCACAATTGCATATCCTGCTTTGTTTTCAGTAATTGGGATTCCACCGCTCGCATATCCACATTCTCCGATTTCGAATATCTTAATTGGAAGCTGGAGATGTTGACTTTCTTTAATCGCATAAAGTAACGAAGGTATAATTGAAGGTCTTATAATTTTCATTGTCTCTGTAACCGGATTTTTTACTCTGATTACTTCTTCATTTTCTCCTATAAATTCAGACGCGTCATCTCCTGATAGAATAAATCCGAGTATTTCTTGAAATCCTAATCCTGTGCTTACTTCTCTTATAATTTTTTCTACAACAGTTAAATCTGAAATTCTTCCATCCAGAGGTGTGTATTTGAAATCTAAGGGTATAGAATTATACCCGTAAGCCATTGCAATATCTTCTACTAAATCTACTTTATGCAGAATGTCCATTCTGTATTCTGGCACTATTACATTTATGCTATCTTCAGAAACAGAAGCAACTTTAAACCTCATTTTTTCTAAAAGCTCTGTTATGTCATTCAATGACAACTCGAAGCCTAAATTTTTAATTATATATTCTGTTTCGATCCGAATTTGCTTTCTTTCTAGCGTAGGGGTCAACACCTTTCTTTCCTCATTTCCGTTAGAATAAACAATTTCAACTTTTCCAATTATACTTCCATGGTTTTCATTCAAAACGCTTGTTATCAAATTAAGAGTGCTCGAAATGGTATAAAAATCGTTGCCAGTGATGTCAATTAAAAGATTTTTTGTGCCTGGCTCAATTCTAGTAATATCTGAGTTTATGACTGGAGGTAGGCTTATTATTTCATTACCAGAGTAGATTGCAGGATGACTGCCATTGTAAAGAGAAAGCTCCCCATAGCTTATTCCTTGCTCTGTTGATTTTAGAACTTCCCTTATCTCCATGTTTCTACCTATAAATAGAGGTCTCATTTTTTCATTGAGGCTGGCAAGCTTATAAGTTATTTTCCTATCAGGAATCTTATCTAAATCATGTATTCCAATAGCCATTTTCTTCCTTTTTCTTCCAACAGTTAAATGAAGCTTTTCCTGAAACTGGATTAGCTCTTTTATGTCTTCGTCATCGAGAGAAATTCCTCGAATTGTAGCTATTACAATCTGCGGTCTGCTTGGCACATATTCAGCTAAGACCTCTATATTATCTATTAAGGTATTTGGCTCGAAAAGCCCTTTTTTCTTTCCCAGTAAGCCTTTAATAGCCCTTCCCAAACCTTCACTTATATATAAATCAGGCCTATCGCTATTAACTTCGACTTCTAAAAGCTGATTGTCTATAGTTCTGCTTTCTGATTTCAAGTTGAAAAGAAGATTAGAAAGTTCTTCTTCTGAAAATTCTTTTTCTATGAATTTTGCCAACCTTTTTTTGTAAATTTGAAGCACGGGCATATTCTAAAGACACCTTTAGTAATTCAAATATTTAAGAGCATTTGAGTAGGAATTTCTCAGATTTTCTAAATTTCTGTCATAGAGCATTCTTATATCGCTTAGATTCAATAAAGCCATAGCAAGCCTGTCCAGGCCCATTCCCCAAGCACCAACAGGATGTTTTATATCGAAAATTTCAAGCACCTCTGGCCTGAACATTCCTGCACCAAAAACTTCGACATAGCCTAAGTTACCAATTTTCACGTAACCCTCTACACTAGGCTCAGTAAACGGGAAGTAAGCTGGCTTAAAAATAAGCTCCTCAAATCCCATTTTTTTAAAGAACAGCTTCAGCATTCCTAAAAACTTGCTGAATGACATGTCCTTCTCGGATATGATCGCATCAAATTGATAAAACTCAGGTAGATGCCTTGCATCTATAACATCCGGCCTGAAGACTTTCCCTATTGTAAAAAATCTAAACGGAGCCTCAGGACTTAAGCTTAAAGTCCTTCCCGAAACCACTGTAGTCTGCGTCCTAAGTATTAATCTTTTTGCCACCTCTTGATCCCACTTATATCTCCATCCGATGCTACCAGTTTTTCCGCCATATTCATGAACTTCTCTAGTCTTCTCGATCAGCTCCTTTCTAGCAAATATTTCCTTTACTTCTTTATCAATCCAAAAAGTATCGTGTATTTCTCTAGAAGGATGATCCTGAGCTTGAAATAGAACGTCAAAATTCCAAAATTCCTGTTCAATTATCGAACCGTAGACTTCTTTAAATCCAAGCTCTAAAAGTATCATTTTAATTTTCTCAATAAATTTGCTGTAAAAATGCTGAATACCGGGATAAACTTTAGGAGGCTCAGCCTCAACGTTATATTCTTTGAATTTTACTTCTCTCCATTTGCCGCTCACAATGATTGAAGAGGTTATTTTTGAGACGACCGATTCTCCTTTTTCAAGCACTTCCTTTATTTTCTTAGCTTCAGGCTTGATCTTTCTTTCCTTTAGAATTTTTTTCTCAATAAGACCTCTCTTTATTAAGATCTCTATTCTTTCTTTAAATCCTTCTACGCTCTCGCTTCTTTCTATTTTTAAAAGAATTTCTTTGTCTTTCTTCAGCTCTTCTACCTTTTCTGGAATTAACTTAACTTTACCATTTTTTATGTCTATTAAACCTCTCTTCTTCCCTGCAGCAAGCGCAATTGGGAGAATCTTTCTGTCTATGTTTTTCTCGAGCTCTTTCATATCTATTTCCTGTTTTTCTCTTAAAGCATCCAATAATGCTTCTTCCGGAAATCCCTTTTCGAGGACTTTTTTTCCTTCTTCCGTTAACTTATATTGTATCTTATAATTTACCTCCTCTCTCACCAAACCCTTAGATTTTAAAAGTTCAACTACAGCATTCGCTGTGGAGATAGGAATATTGCAACCGCTAGCTAATTCTTCTATACTGAAGACTTCATTTTTATCAGCTAAGAATTTTACAACCTTTTGCTCATTATCGCTTAATTCATACTTACTTTCCATCACAACCGCCAAAAGACATATATTTATATAAGTTTGAGATTTTTCAAACTTAACTGATAATTAATAAAAACCAATTTAAATAAATTTTCAGTTAACTTTTAGTCGGTGATTCCCTTGGAAAAAGGCATAGGAATAATAGGAGCAGGCTACATGGGACAGGCACATATAAGAGTTCTATCTGAAATTGCGAAGAAATATAGCTTAAAGATAACCTTTGTAGTGGAACCTGACATAAATAAAGGAATGGATATATCCGCTAAGTATCAGCTAAGATATTACCAAACACTATCCGAAGCAATAAAGAATGAGGAAAATTTTATAGCATTTGTTTCTTCGCCCACATCCACTCACTTAGACTACATTGATGAGCTTTTGTCTAATGGAATTGAATACATTTTTGTGGAAAAGCCGCTGGGAAGCGATATAAATAGAGCAAAAGAGATTTTTAAAAAATATGGAAGAAATGTGTTAGAAAAGGTAATGGTCGGTCATATAGAAAGGTTTAACCCTGCGTTTGTAGAGTTCAAAAAAATTGTAAAAGAGGAAAGTGTGCTAGGAGACCCCATAAGTATTACTTCGAGAAGAGTTGGGCCTTTTGCGGGCAGAATTAGAGATACTGGAGTAATATTAGATCTAGCAATTCATGACATAGACCTCTCTCTAAGTCTCTTTGATAATGAACCTAAAGGAATAGATTCTTACAAGTACAATGTTTATAGCAAGGAGTACGAAGACTCTTGCTTTATAATACTGAATTACGGAAAATTCCTCCACTTTATAGAGGCCAACAGAGTTACCCCATATAAGGAGAGGAAAGCTATATTTACAGGCACTAAAGGCATAGGTATAATAGATTATATGCAACAGTCATTAGAAGTATTTACTGGTCTATGGAAAATGGAAAGATCTGTTAACAAGAGAGAGCCTTTGGCTGTTGAAGACGAAGCATTCCTTAATGCTGTTATTAAAAAAGAAAAAGTCCCTGTGACTTTTGAAGATGGAATTAGAAGCCTAGAAATCGCATTAAAGGCTTTAGAAATAGCGAAAAATAACAATAAATAATTTTTAATAAAGTTAAGCTTATTTATTTGCACTGGCTTATTAATGATATTAGCCCGCTAGTCTCACGTCCTCAGAAACGCCATAAGGCGGATGAAGATGAAAGAGGAACGGTTAAGCGGGCAAAATTCTCAATCTAACAAATCTGAGTATATAGCTTTCTTAAGCTTTTTTCTATATTCTTTATCTCTGATCAGCTTTAAAGACATTGTCAAGAAAAGCTTTGGGGAAAAAATAGGAAATAGAATAAAATTTTGGTGTTCATCGTAATCTATTGCTTTGCTGGATATTATCGAATAATTTTTAGATATGAAGCTAATTGTTTCATCTAATAATTCCTGATTACTTGGATTATGAAATACTCTAGAAATCCTCTCCTGTTTTTTCAGCTCTCTAAGGACATTAAAAATATTGCTTTTTATTTTTTCAAACACGTCCTCACAATTTATTCGCGTTACGTCAAAGTTTAAAGCCTTACTTATGCCATATATACCACCACCACTAAGCGGCTTCGACATTCCGAGAGCATCTCCAATTGCTATGACTTTTTTTGGAAATGCTACAGCTTCAGGTAAAGATACATTTATGACTCCACCGTAGCTTTTTACAATTTTTATCCTATTATTCCCAAATAGTTCGTTCTCAAACTTATTAAGCGATAGCGGTATTTTTTTAGGGTCAAGAGACCCCAGTCCCAAAATGAATGTTCCTCTATTTAATGGAACTTTCCAGCTGAAAAATCCTGGAGAAAGATAATGATTAAAATAAACAGAAATATAATTTTCTTCTTTTATATTTCCCTCAATTTCAATAAGTCTGTTGATTCCTATTATTTGACTCGTTCTTTTATGCAAAAAAGGAGGAGGATTTTGCTGTATTGAGTTTCCCCAAGCTAACACTATATTATTAAAATCTTCAATTTTTTTCGTAGAAAAGTTGTAAAATCTGTCATGATCAACTAAAGCTACCTTTGTCTTTAAATAAACATTAACTCCTAATCCTTCAGCTATTTTTAACAGCTTTTTTTCCAAGCAAACTCTGTCAATACTGAATATTGGCTCATTTAGTTTTAATTTAATGCTTTCACCCTTTGAATTAAAAAAAGCGATCTCTGTAAATTCTTTTTTGATGCACTCATCTATTGGCGCATTCATCATCTTTAATGTCTTCTTGGAAACTATGCCTGTACAGTGCTCAGGGAGGCCCACTTCTGTATGCTCTTCATATAAATAAACATTGCAACCTGATTCGGAGAGTCTTATAGAAGTAAGGAGGCCTGATATGCCTCCACCTATTACACCTGTTTTCAAAAAATACACCTTTATGGAAAAACGTTTAAGCTCCTGTATATTGTAATTTTTCTTGATTCTTCTTCTAGCAAAAGCCAATCATCATAGCTCATCTTCCAATCTGCGGCACCAACATTTTCTATAACTTGTTCAGGATTCTTCGCTCCTGGAATTACTATCACATTATCATATGAAGTGAGGAGCCAGTTTAGCGATACTTGCGAGGGAGTTTTTCCGTATTTTTCTGCAATTCCTTTAACAAGATCTATTAGCGGCATAATATTTTTAAAGTTCTCAGGATAGAAGATGGGCTCATTCTGTCTTACATCAGAGAATTTAGGAAGATTTTCTGCTGTATATTTTCCGGAAAGGGCTCCTTTTGCGAGAGGACTCCATGCTATTATTGACATATCGTTTTGTAAAGCATGCGGTATTATTTCTTTTTCCGCATCCCTTTCAATCAAATTATATCTTACTTGATTGCTTACTACTTCTTCCCTAGAAAGGCAGAAGTTTGCCTCTTCAACTAATATTGAAGGAAAATTGCTAACACCGATATATCTCACCAAACCCTGAATTACCAATTTTTCCAAAGCCCTCATGTATTCGCATGTAGGTATATTATTCCAAAGAGGAGGAGAATGCACTTGAAGAAGGTCAATGCTCTCCTTTCTCAGTCTTCTTAAGCTTCCTCTTACAGCTCTCAATACGTCGTGATAGCCAAGCATCTCTCCGGGTATTTTAGTAGCTACAAATACTTTCTCTTTGAGATTGAGCTCCTCGAGAGCTCTCCCTACGAAATCTTCACTCTTCCCTCTTCCATATGCTATTGCAGTATCAATCATGTTTATCCCATTGTCAACTGCCGTACTGATAATCTTTTTTATCATCTCATAATCCAACAGTCCCCAAGATTCACTGAACTGCCAAGCTCCTAAACTTACAGCACTTATTTTTTCTTCTGTTGAACCTAAAGATCTGTATTCCATTTTTTCACCTTAAACATTATTTAATCTTCTTTCTAAAAAATTTATTTAAAAGTTCGAATAATAACCAATTAAACATAAAAAAATAAAAATGGTGTTATTTAATGAAAACTCCTTGGAAAAAACCTTTTCCACCCAGATGCCTTACAATTGCCGGAAGTGATAGCGGAGGAGGAGCTGGGATACAAGCAGATCTCAAGACTTTTACAGTTCATGGAGTATATGGAATGGTTGCAATAACAAGCATTACAGCACAGAATACAAAAGAAGTAAGAGCTATTTATGATGTTTCTCCTGAAGTAGTTGCATCACAGATAGAAGCAGTTTCGGATGATATAGGAGTAGATGCGGCTAAAACAGGAATGCTAAGCAACAAGGAAATAATCCATGCAGTTTCCAGCATTTTAAAAAAATACGACTTTCCTCTCGTTATCGATCCTGTTATGGTCGCTAAAAGCGGAGCTAAATTGCTGAAGGATGATGCTATTGAAGCGTTGAAAAATGAGCTTTTACCGAGGGCGAAAATTGTTACTCCAAATAGAATGGAAGCTGAAATTCTTTCCAATGAAAAAATACAAACTATTGATGATGCTATAAAAGCCGCAAAAAAGATAAAAAAAGAATATGTTCCTGAAGCCGTTGTCGTGAAGGGAGGTCATATTTCAGAAGATAGTAAATATGCTGTTGACGTCTTGTACGTTGAAGACCACGCAATTCTACTAGAAGGTGAGAGGGTTAATGGATGTACTCATGGGACAGGTTGTAGCTTTAGTGCTTCTATAGCTGCTAATTTAGCCTGGGGATACGATATTATTGAAGCTGTAAAAAATGCGAAAGAATTCATTACTCATTCAATAAAAACTGGCATTAATTACGGAAGTGGACATTGCCCTGTAAATTCTTCATCTTGGATATACATTCCTGCAGAGAAGTTCAATATAATAAAAAATCTTGAGCAAGCAGTAAGTCTTTTAGTAGATAATAGTGAGGAATTCGTTAAGTATTACCCGGAAGTTGGCATTAATTTAGCAATGAGCCTTCCTTCATGGTACGTAAAAGATGAAAATGATGTAGCAGGGATTCCTGGGAGAATAATAAGAATTGGAAAGAAGCTAGAGGCGTGTTATAAGCCTGAATTTGGAGCTTCGAAGCATGTAGCAAAAAGCATTATAGCAATTCAGAAGCACGACCCCTCAATTAGAGCAGCTATGAATTTAGTATATGATGAGAGTTTCTTAGAAAATGCCGAAAGGCTTGGATACATCATTTCAGGATTTGACAGAAAGTTTGAACCTGAAGATGTCAAGAAAACTGAAGGAGCCACCACACCATGGGGCATTGATTTTGCAATCAAAAAAATTGGGAAGGTGCCTGATATCATATATGATGTAGGAGAGCCTGGAAAAGAAGCATTAGTCTTCATATTTGGACAAAGCGCTAAGGATGTAGTAGAAAAAGCGCTTAGGATTATAAGAAGTAATTAATAAGAGAAAAACATATTTTATTTTCTCACTTTATATAATAATAAGGTGGTTTCTTTTGAACAACTGTTTAAAGATTTTTTACCATGGACATTCATGCTTTGAAGTAAAAACTGGTTCAAATTCAATTTTATTTGATCCTCATCCAGGAGAAAGCATAGGGCTAAAGCCCATTGAAACAAAAGCAGACATCGTTTTAATAACGCACGAACATTTTGATCACAACGCAAAAGAAAATGTAGTTAAAGAAAACACACAAGTACTTTCGTCATATTTTGGAGAAAAAAGACTAAATGCTAATGCAGAAGAAATCTTCGTTAAAGGTTTTAAACTTCCACATGATAATCAAGGAGGAAGGAAAAGAGGTTTCGTTGCTGCATATCTTGTAAAGATAAGGAATTTCAAATTGCTTCATCTTGGAGATTTAGGAAGCGATATTTCCAATGAATTGCTAAATGAAGTTAAAAAAGAAAGGATTGACTTTCTATTTATCCCTGTGGGAGGATACTACACAATAGGTCCTCAAGAGGCATGGGAGATTTCAAAAAAAATAAACCCGGTATATATAGTTCCTATGCATTATTGGAGAAAGAATATGAATTTGCCAATAAGTCCTCTAAGTGATTTTCTGAAATTTGTCAATGTTAAAAGAACTGAAACTACAAATCCATTTGAATATTGCAAAGACATAGAGAAAATTGAAAGAGAAATGGAAGTACTTTTATTTAAAGAATACTACTAATTCTTTAATCTTCAATTATTTTTATTCTCGGTTTTTTAACCGCAGACTCTTTTTCCGCTTTCGAGAGATACATTATTATAGCTTTTCGTATTATATCGCTTCTATTTGTACCGCTTTCCTGCGCAAGCATGTCTATTCTTTCCAGCAATTCTTCATCTAGCTTAAATGTAATAATTTTCATCGTCATTTTTTACCCCTATAAATAAGTAATGTCTACAATGTTTTATTTAATTATTTGATCGAGTATTACCTTATTAGTAATTAAATAAAAAGACTAATGGCAATACTATATATACTTGTATTTCAGTATTTTTCTTGGAAGGGAAAGACTATGCCAACAGTTCATCTTTCTATCTCAGATAAGCTGTATGATGAGCTCAGAGAGATAGCTGAAGAATATGGCATCCAAATAACAGACCTAATTAAAGTATTTATTAAAAATAATTTAAAAGCAGCAAGACGGGGTACTTTATCTCCAGATAATGAGGATACTGAAAAATTGGAAGAATTGGAAGAAAAGATTGAACAAATTTCAAGCCAAATAATTCAACTTAATAAGTTTACAGAAAGACAGTTAAAAATACAAAACTCTATGATCAAAGCTTTGGAAGAAAAAGTTTCTAACTTAGAGCTTATAATTGATGAGCTGGAAGAAAAAATGGATAATGAAAAACCTTACGTTGAACCTGAAATCATGAAATAAACTTGTTAAGTTCGCTGATAGTAAATCAACTTTTAGCTGAAATTGAGCTCGGTAGTAGAAAAAATTATAAAAGGGTTGAATACAATAATTAAAAACTGATACCGCAAGCCTTGTTAAAAGGCTTCCCCCCGTAGCTCAGCGGTAGAGCGGCCGGCTGTAGTGAGACGGCCTCCGAATTAAGGAGGAAGATCTGCCGAAACCGGCAGGTCCCGGGTTCGATGCCCGGCGGGGGGACTCTTCCCCCCAGTCAGCCTTTGAAAATTTCTTAAAAATTGAAAAGCTTTTAAACTATACTTGATTTGGGAAAGCATAAACTTAACTAATAACTATTCTAAAAAATGCAAAATGGTGATTTTTTTGAGCGATGTGGCTATTAAGGCAGAGGATGTATGGAAGATTTATAATCAGAATCACACTGACGAAGTTATTGCCTTAAGAGGTTTGAATTTAGAAATAAAAAAAGGAACGATCACAACTCTTTTAGGAAAGAATGGGGCTGGAAAGACTACATTTTTAAGAATTATTGCAACGCAGTTAATTCCTACAAAAGGAAATATTAGCGTTTTAGGATATGATGTGATTAAAGATGTTTGGAAAATAAGAGAAAAAATAGCTGTAATACCTCAGGACGCTAAACCTCTACTTTTCCCTTCTCCATTGGAGTTCATAAGCTCTTTTCTGGTAATGAGGGGGTATTCATTTTCTGATGCTAGAAAAAGAGCAAAGGAAACGCTCAGCGAATTAGAAATTCCTGAAGAATATTGGAATAGAGCTGCTTGGGATTTAAGCGGTGGATATCAAAGGAGACTTCTTCTAGCCGCAGTAATGGCAAGTGACTCTGAACTAATATTACTCGATGAGCCTAGCGTAGGATTAGACCCTATTTCAAGGATGGAGCTTTGGGGAAAAATAACTCTGTTGAAAAAAATGGGAAAAACTGTTCTTCTCACAACGCATTATATGGAAGAGGCAGAAATGCTCAGCGATCATGTAATTATAATCGACAAAGGAAAGAAGATTTTAGAGGGAAATCCTAAAGAGTTAATAAACAGTTTTAAATGGAAGCATAAGATTGAAGTTCTTGACGAATGCGATATAAGCTTAATGAAGAAAATGGGTGTACTATTCGGTTCAAGACCTCCTTTTGTCATTTATCTAAACTCTTCCATTGATTCTGTTTTAGAAGAACTAAATTCAAATGGCTGCAGGGCTTCTGCTTCTCTAACAACACTTGAGGATGTATTTCTGTATGCTGTAGGTGAGGAAAAATGGAGCATAATAAAAGAAGAATAATATTGCAACTTAGAGGAGCTATATCTCTGGGTTGGCTAAACGGTGTTGTAGCTGCAAGGAGAAACCCGCTTTGGATAATAAGTAATTTGATACCTCCTATTACATTCCTTATACTAATGAAGATATATGCAAGGCCGGAGATGGTGGAATACGCACTGATTGGAGGTTTTATAATGATCATCGCATCAAATGCGATAGGACTTATGGGGGATACCGTTTTTTATAAGAGGGAAGTTAAATTCCAGGATATGATAGTAGCAAGCCCTATGACGCCTGTGGCATATATGTTCGGTCTTGTGCTTAGTGGAGCTTTCTTCTCTATACCTGGCATAACGTTATTTTTAATATTAATGGCTTATTATCATCTGCTCTCTTTCGTAGCTTTTGGAGTAATAATACTTTCTAGCATTTTATCTCTAGTAGCACTTTCTGGACTAGCATTCACATTAGCAACTTTCGTCAAAGAGCCAAGATTCGTATGGCCTCTCTCTGGAATTTTGTCCTTTTTAATCTCTGTACTTCCTCCCGTTTACTATCCTTGGATCCTGTTAAACAAGTGGCTTGCAGTTATCTCCATGTTTATTCCTTCTAGTTCTGCTGCCGCTTTATTTCAAAAACACTTGAGATTGACTTCATCGTTGCCCATGAATGAATTATTTATATGGATAATTTTAATAGTAGAATCCTTACTATTATTAGAGGTTGCCATGAAGCTCAGTAATTGGAGAGAATCGTGAGGTGTTCGAAAATAACAATAAAGGTATTTTTTGATGGATTATATGTAAAAAAAGACGAGGAAGATATAGGTACTTATGCTTTTGTAATATATAGGAACAAAGAGAAAATTTATGAGGAGATGGGTAAAGTTAGCAGAAAAGAAGGAAGGGTTACGAATAATGCTGCGGAATATATAGCTTTAGAAAAAGCACTTAGATGGATTATTGAAAGAGGACTTAATGATGAGAAAGTTATAATTTTGGGAGATTCTCAACTAGTTATAAGACAATTAAATGGGGAATATAAGATAAAAAGCGAAAATCTTTATCCTTTGTTCTTGCAAATTAAAAACTTGCTTAATAAATTTAAAGATGTTGAAATTTCATGGATACCAAGAGAAGAAAATCAGGAAGCCGATTTTCTGACAAAAAAGGCTTTAAGTCTAAAGTAAAAATAAAAATAATCTTTAAAAATTTTAAACCCTTCTACAAACTTATTTGCCTCGACAAACTGTTTTGAGTTTCATAAAAGTTTATATTTT
>NZ_JBMFSV010000002.1:0-83957 GCF_049967375.1 Fervidicoccus sp.
TTAATTTTCCAACGCTTAGTTTTTGCATTCTAGCTATATCTAAACTTTCATGCTCTTCTTTTTCCTCTATCCTTTTTCCCTTCAAGAGTTTTTCCTTCGGTTTTTCTGAAGCTCTTATTTTCTCTCCATAAGAAACTTTGCTAATGTCCCTCCAAGCATCATTAAATATTTCCTCATCATATTTCCTCTTCACAAATACAGATTCAATCACTGGCTTCAACGGAAAATAGCCATATGGAGAAAGTTGAGTTGCAGTAATATATAATTTTACAGCATTTTCAATTTCACTTGTACTTACCAATACGTTTCTCTCTCTCAGCCTACCTGCAATTCCTTGTACAATACTAATTACTTCATCCAAATTAATTTCATCAGAAAGCATAATCTTACCCGAAGAATCTCTTTATAATTTTTATTACTGCTTCTTCCTCATCATTTCTCTTGAGTAGAGTGGCTTTTGCGCCTTCCAGCAGGTCTTCTTCACTGACTCTCTCATGCCCTCTCAGCATCGCGATCCTCGCGCTAATTCCCATCCATCTAACGCTATCAGCGATTCCTGGTTTGTACATCAAATCTGATTTTCGCAATACATTAATGGCTTCTATTCCCTTCATCATCATGTCTTCTGATATTAAAGAAGAAACTGTTCCAAGTCTTAATCTAATGATCTCAATCTCTTTGTCTGGTGGCGGATAGTCAAGCTTGATCCTCACTACCCTCCTCATAAATGCGTCGCTTAGCTCATTTTGTGCTAGGTCTTCAGGATTGCTAGTAAAAATCAGCTGAAAGCCGATTCCCTTAGCTTTATATACCTTTTTTAGTTCCGGGATGATTATTCTTCTCTTGTCTATGACGTCGAGCAATAGGTTTTGAAATTCTTCGCTACTCCTTCTAATCTCATCAATGAGTATTCCGCTGTCCAGTATTAAAGCAGCAAGCAGAGGCCTTGGAATAAAAGATTCCTCGTTAAATCCTTCTTTGTAAGCTTTCATAGGATGGAAGTCTCCTAGGACTCTATACTCATCATAGTTCTCGCTGCAAGGAAGGATAATGGCCTTTCTCCCAGCCCAAAGGCTTAAAAGTGCTTCTCCAATTTCAGTTTTACCTGTACCTGGAGGACCTTCAAAGAGAACGGGGAGACCATCAATAAATGCTGCAAATACAAGCGTTATTAGTCCCTCGCTTACGATCAGCTTGTACTCTTCTCTCAAAATTTTCTTTGCTTCAATAGGATTTCTTACTTCTCTTATTCTCGGATATGCCTGTTCATAAATGTCTCTTACTTTAACTTCTATAGGATCAGTCTCACTTGTAAGAGAATCAGCCATTTTTTAACTTCCTTTTTTTAAATTATATAAAAGCTCAATCAATTATTAAATAAAAGTTAAAGACTAATAAAATCAACTTTTATATAGGATTTCTTACCTAAAACTTCCTCTGCTATCCTCCTTATTTCTTCTTCAAGACCTGGCTTCAAAGATTCTGAACGGTATTCTAAATATCTGAATTCCTTTACGAACGACTTATGATCTAACGCTTCTATTCCTATTAATTCATTCAGCTTCTTTTTTACATTTTCGTGATCATCGTCATAAAAAGTTGTATAGAAAATTCTGTAAGCCTTCATCTCTTTCTAGCCTCCAGTCCCTGTTTGCACCCATCTACACCTATTTCAGATTAAAAATTAGGTCATCCTAGAGGGGAATTATTGCTGAACTTTTCCTTTTCTTCTTCCAGTTCTCCTAGCAGCAATATGACCAACCTTTCTCCCTGGAGGAGCATTCCTAGACACAGTAGTTGGCTTACTTTCAGACTGGTGGTGACCTCCACCGAACGGATGAGATACTACGTTCATAGCTACTCCTCTGACTTTTGGATACTTTCTTGCTTTCGGCTTCCATTTCCAATAGCTGTTTCCAGCTTTTAATAAGGGTTTTTCTATTCTTCCTCCTCCTGCTGCAACTCCTATTGTAGCTCTCGACCTACCATCAATTTCCTTTGACTTGCCGCTAGGAAGCACAACTGTCACCGTATTTACACCTTTACTTATTATTTGGGCATATCCGCCACCTGTCCGCACAAGCTTTCCCCCATCCATTGGCTTTATCTCAATATTGAATACCTGCGTGCCTTCGGGTATTGACTGAAGCGGGAGTATATTTCCATTTACAGGTTTAGCATTTGGTCCTATTTCGATTTCCTGACCAATATATGATCCTTCTGATGCTATTGTATAGAATTCAACCCCATTTTCTAGCTTCACTTTTGCCAGAGGAACCCATCTTCCAGGATCGTGAATGATCTCTACGATATGTCCTTTGAATGTCTCATCTTCTTTTATTGCAGGATATGCTGCAGGCGCTTCATGCAGATGCTTTCTGCTCCTAAATGTAGGTGAGCCTCTTCCGGCTCTCTGTTGCCTTATTTTCTTACCCATATTTTCCACCTCATAATAGTCCTAATCTTGTAGCTACTTCCTCAGCCTTATATTCTGGGGTAAGTTTAACAAAAGCTCTTTTCTCTCCTTTTGGAGTTATTTCTGTTCTGACCTTTTCAACTTTTACGCCAAATCTTTTCTCAACTTCCTCTTTTATCCTTAGCTTTGTTGCCTTTCTATCAACTACAAAGACGATTGTATTATACTTTTCTATGTAATTGAGCGCAAGCTCAGTGTGAAGTGGTGAAATTATTACAAATTCTTCGCTCATCTCAATACCACCCTAATATTTTTAAATCTTTCTTGAAGCTTTAATAGAGAATCTTTTGTATAGATAGTCAATCTGCCAGGAACGCCCCCAGGAGCTAAATGCAGTATTGACAGATTATCAGCGCTTACCACATCAACTCCAGGCAAGTTTCTCACCGCTTTTGCAAAAGGAGTATTGATTGAAGAAAGTACAAATAGCAAGCTTTTAGGCTCAATATATCTTCTTCCTCTCATTTTTCCCTTTCCTGACCTTATCCTTATTCTGCTATACGATCTTTCGACATCCTCCCAGACGCCTAATTTTTTCAGGAGCTCTTTTGCCTCTGAAAGTTTGGTGATCTCTTTTTCTATGCTACTATCTAGTACAATTGGAAGAGCAGTAGACGTGAACTTATGTCCTCTTTTCTTCACAAATTCTATCGAAGATGTTGCAGCAACTGCAGAAGCTGTGGCTAACAATCTTTCTTTTTTGTTTATTTCTTCAACTATTTTTTCCTCAGTCTTTATAGGATGAGCAACTCTTCCTCCAACCGTCATCGGAGCAAAGGCTCCTTCTGATGTTCCCGGTACTCTAGGTACTCTGGCCAACCCTCTTCCTACACCTAAACTTTCAGCTGGGGTTCTTTTTCCTGCCATCGGATCTCTTCCTTTCGGCTGTAGTCCCGCTGTAAACTCAGCATGAAAGGCTCTTCTTATTAGATCTTTTCTTATCGGAATGTAAAATACTAGTGGTAGTTCTGTTTTCTCCTTAGGCTGAGCATTTTTGTCAAATACATCGACCTCTATTTTTGCGCTATTATTAACAACTATAACCATTACTCACTCACCTCACAACTCACCAATTTTGTGGAGATAAGTTATCTTAGGCGCGCCCTCAGGTATCCAACTTGGAGGTCTCACAGGTTGCCTTAATATCACTGGTCTTTTTCTTGAACCAGGAATGCTTCCTGCAAGAATCACGAAATCTGTTCTGATTAATCCATATTTATGCCATCCACTGGAGGGGTTTATTTTTGCTAACAGTTCCTTATCTTTTCCTTCTGTATCAGCTATATACAGAATTCTTTTGTTGTAGTCCACTCTCTGGTGGAATCCCATTTGACCTGCCTGAGGAGCTGTAGAGAGAGCGCCCATACCTGGACCCCTAGCTCCAATTTTTCTCGCTGCCTTTCTATGCTTATGCCATCTCGGCAATACTTTTATTCCAAATCTTTTCACAGGACCTTGAAATCCCTTTCCTTTAGTTACTGCAATGATGTCGACAAATTTTCCAGGATTAAATATTTCAGAAATCTTAATAGTTTTCCCCAATTTCTCAACTGCATAACTGAACTGCGCCTTTAAGTCTTTTCCTGACAATCCAACTTCAATTAATTCAGGTTTCTTCTTTGAGATGCCTCCCGCTAAAGTCGGCTGAGATAAAAGAAGCGCTCTCAATTCGGCCATTTCGGAGAGAGATTTCTCTAGCTCTTCTAATTTTTGTTGTGTTGAATTTGGAGAAAAGCTTTTTATTAGCCTTTCTATGTTCGTGTTCTTTAAGGTATCACCGGTTGCCCATGCCTCAGTTAATGGTTGCTTGCCTTCATTTATATCAAAGCTGTAACCTCTTATTCCAGCCAGGATCATTGGAGGAGTCTCTAGCAAAGTCACTGGAGTGAAGATCTGCTTCCCGAATGTTATAGATGTTTTTCTATCATCTACCACAAGTGCATGTGTCATTCCTACCTTATATCCTATAAAACCTAAAGGAAAAATTTTCTTTTCTTCTAATACAGGCCAAGTCCTTACTCTTGGTACAATTCCTTCAAATCTCTGCCTTGGCCTTACCCCTAGAGTTCCTCTTCTAGGAGCGCTTTTCTTTCTATGACCCATCTTTCACCTACCATCCGAGAGTAGCCCGGTCAGCATGTATTTGCCAACTAACCTAAATATAAATATAAGTTTTACCGGGACTCTCTTTTATTTTCAAATAAGATAGGCATTTATAAAACTTATTCAAGAAGAAAGTACGTTCAACAGTGAAAGAGCTATAAACAATGCCTCTTCCATTCTGATCGTTTTAGTGCCCTGATCTCTTACAAGATTATAAATTCCGTGAAAGAGGTCATCGGTATTCCCACCAAGCTGCTTAAATATCTCAAATATTCCTCTGTAAGGCTCTCCAAACACGACTACAACTTTATCGCTACTCTTAAGCTTTTCTTCAACTTCTTTTAGATTTTCCCAAATAGGATCGCCGAACTTTGAAGTACCTATTACCAGTCCCTCCTTCTTTTTTTCCTTTAAATAATCTAATGGGTTCTCGCATTCTCTTACTGAATACCCTACATATATATCGGGATTTTTAATGATTTCGAGCTCAGAAAGATCGCCTTTCTTCACCTTGACGAAAATGAGATCCCCCCTTTTCAATTCATAATTGCTATTTGAAATCTTAACCTGTTTTCCAACTCCGATGTCTGCGAATATTGCACTTTCCTTAACTCTCTCAACCAACCCTACTCTTATGTCACCTTCTTTTGCCTTTTTAGATAGGCTGTGCGTTGGTATTTGTAGAGGATACGCCATCCCAACGTATTTTAATTCTTTTCTCTTTCCAAAGATTTTCTTCTTAAGGTATGGAGGAGTGACAAAATACCTTAAAAGAAGCCCTAGAATTTCTTTCTGGTCTTTGCAAGATTTCTTGTCGCTCCTGCTTCTATAGAGGGTTATTCTTTCAACTTTAAAAATTGATGCTGCTCTTGCAATTATATTAGCTTTTAAGGTAATTCTTATTTGGTCAGGTTCGTTTTCCAAAGAACAATATGGCAATAAAATTTCAATGCTTTTCATTTTGCAAACGTCACCTTAAGTGAAGATCATCAGCTAAATTTTGCGTTTAGAAAAACTTGCAAAAAGTATACATTTAAGTTTTGCTCATTAAATAAAAAGCTTTTATCGAACAATTCCTAAGTAAGCACTCCGCCCTGAAGGTGACACCTTCGATTGTAAGAATATTAATTTGTATACTTAAAATCTTATTTGCTCTTTTTCTCTGCTTTCTTCCCTTTAGAGGCTTTTTCCTCCGTCTGAGTGCTTTCTGTCTTTTTTACTCTTTCTGTAGGTCCTCCTACGCCCATAAACAAAGTTGTTTTCTGTTTTCCTCCCATTCAAAACTACCTCCATGATGATTTTTATTTTTATATTCTTTTGTTTAAGGATTAATATTATTTGGGATGATGATTTTGCCGAGTACAGAAAAACAATGATGATGAAAAATTCCTGACCCTTTTAATTGGAAACCGATTCTAATTATTTTTTAATTTTTTTAAAAAATTATTTATAATCCAAATAAAATTTAATTTTATTTTGGTGGTTTATTTTGAGTACAAAAAAATCCGTAATTTCTAAGGACGCAATAGTAAGAGAAGGCGCTTTAATATTAGGTTCTTCTATAATTGGAAGCAGAGCTTTCATAGATACTGGAACTGTAGTAGGGTACCCTATTAGAAGTAGAATTAAAATGCTTCAAGAAGGAAAAAAAGGGGAAATAGAAAGCGAAGGTGCTACTATTGGAGATAATTCTGTTATAAGAAGCAATTCTATAATATATGAAAGAGTAAAAATTGGGAAAAACGTTGAAACGGGACATAGAATATTGATCAGAGAAGACACTGAAATAGGAGACAACAGCATTATTGGAACAGATACAGTAATTGATGGTAGGGTGAAAATAGGGGAATTCGCCAGAATAGAAACTGGCGTTTACATACCTCCATATACAATAATTGGAAAAAATGTATTCCTAGGTCCAAGGGTAGTATTTACCAATGATAAGTACCCTGTAAGCAAGAGACTACTCGGAGCAATAGTTGAAGATAACGTAGCTATTGGTGCAAATGCTACAATCATAGCTGGTGTCAGAATTGGCAAAGGTGCTGTAATAGCATCCGGTGCAGTTGTTACGAAAGATGTAGAACCTAACACTGTAGTCGCTGGAGTGCCTGCGAGAAAGCTGATGAGCAAAGATGAATATAATAGAAAGAGGGAAAAATATGAATCAGAAGCATGAATTTGTCAATCCCAATATTTTCTCGTCCTGAAGTAATTTCTTTCCTCTTCGTAAAGCGTTCTTAAGAACTCATTCCATCCTAATTTAAGCATGCTTAACGCCCTTGAGGCTCCTTTTGGGCCTACTCCATAGGGAGTCAAAGCCATAACTGCAGTCTTTCCATGCGTAATTACCAGCTTGGCTCTCTTTACAGCATCCTCAAAGTATTCCTTTTCTTTCCCCTTCAGAGATTTTTTCCCTTCTTTGAAGTATTTTCTGATAGCATTTACGAATTCTTCGTTACTCGGAGGTAACGGTGCTACAGCTCTTGCACCGCATTTTTCACATGAAATTATATCCGGCAGTTCAGAGACTTTTACTGACTTTTCCCAGCCGCAGTTCATGCACTTGAGGAGTACGGTCTTTTCCAATATCCTTTTTTCCAAAACTTTAATTAAAAGCTCTTGAGGAAGAGTCTCCAGTGCGTATCCTACAGGTCTCGGCGCGCTAGAGCTATTTACAACTAGGGGACTCAAACCTTCTATGGGTTGCGCAACGATTCTCACTTTACCGCTTTTAATATCTTTCAGCATTTCTATAACTGATCGGATATCAAGCTTTTCATAGAAAACTTCCCTAAAAGCCTCCTCACCTATTAAAGTGTCTTTATAATATTTAAGCACTTTTTTAACTTCACTAAGCGTTGCATTTTTAGATATTGCTCCCATTTTCTTTGCAACAGTAGATAGCTTATACATAAAAATATTTGATTTTTTGAGTTGGGATTTAATCATCTCTTCTATTTCATCTTTTTCTTTCAAAGAAAGACTGTACAGCGCTTCAATCAGATCATTTAGAGTCAGAGGAAATGTGGATTCCATGTAGATTCTATATGGGTCACTCGATGTAGAAACTGACCTCCCTGTTTTGGAAAAAATATAATTTGAAATGAGAAGTGAAAGGGTCTCGTTCCCGTTTGAACCTAGCGGATAAGTTAAAACTAATAATCCCGTTTTTGTCCAGTCAATTAAAGCGATGTTCTGGCTTGGAAACTCGAAGCCTTGTTTCCTTGTATCTTCGCAGACCTTCTTTACAAAATCATATGCTTCAATAGTTATAGATTGATACTGAGATTTAATTTTTTCATAGACTTCTCCTCTGCAGATTCTCGACAGAAGAGATATTGCTTCTCTTGCAACATTTCTTGAAACCGGGATCATCTCTCCTATCCAAGACGGCGGTGCACCCATCCTTTCGGTTACTTCTTCTACAACTAGCTTTTCATCATCAATTGATACGACAGACCACTCCCTACCCTGCAGGATGAAACTTGAGCCCTCATCAAGCTTTGATAAAACAAAATCAGAATCTAAATATCCTATTCTATCGCCATATACAGTTACAACAGGAATCTTCTGTACGTCTGGAATCATTGTTGTTGAATAATAATACTCTCTTGCTCTTCTGCTAGCTACAAGCTCTCCATTTTCTTTTCTAATAATCAGCTTGATGCCTTCGCAAAATTCAATCGCTTTTTTGAGCTCTTCCTCAGTGAGGTTTCTGAACGAAAAAGTTGCGTTCAGAAACTTTAAAATCTCTTCTTCTTTTCTCTGTTCAGCGGAAAGCAACATTCCTACTAATTGATGTACCAAAACATCAAAGGGCCTTTCATGAGGGATGAGGCTTTCAAGCTCACCTTTCAAGGTCCTCCTTGCTATAACAACAGACTCGATTATTTCGTCTAAGTTTTTCGTTGTAACTATTATTCCTCTAGCCTTCTTTACTATTGAATGTCCGCTTCTTCCTACTCTCTGGAGCATCCTTATAGCCTGCCTCGGCGAGCCGTACTGAATAACAAGGTCAACGCTACCAATATCAATGCCAAGCTCTAGACTTGATGTTGCAATTATCCCCTTTATTTCGCCTCCTTTAAGCTTTTTTTCGACGCTTTTTCTGACTTCCGTTGCTAAAGATCCATGGTGAATTTCGATGTCATCTCTACCTAATTCCCTAAGCTTATACGTAAGAAATTCTGCCATGTCCCTTGTATTAGTAAAGATGATAGATGATTTAGCTCTTTCAATTTCCTCATTTATTATTTTTAGAATTTCGCTGAATTCATCTTCTCCCTTGCTACTTGTTCCTGAACCTGGAATCCTCACTTTTATCTCAATATCCTTTTTAACATCATCCTCTATAACTTCGCAAAAAGGACATGAGTAAAATTTCTTTATTATAGATGCATCCGGAATTGTAGCAGAAATGCCAATGAACTGGTACTTTTTTACTATTCTTTTAAGCCTCTTCAAAACAACCTCAAGCGTATTACCCCTCTCGCTATCTATAAGCTCGTGAACCTCATCGATGACCACAAATTTAATATCTGTGAGCATATCTCTCGTAGCGCTATGAGTTATCAACATTGAAAGGCTTTCAGGAGTAGTAATAAACCAGTGATAAGAAGAACGAAGGAAATCACCCCTTTCTCTTTTACTAGAATCTCCGTGCCTGACTATGCTTTTCAAGCCAATTTTATTTGATATATCTTCGAGTCTAACGAAAATATCTCTATTCAATGCTCTAAGTGGAGTGACGTAGACCATCAGCGGTTTCCCATTCCAACTTTCATCCTTCAGCATTAGGGAAAAAATTGGAAAAACTGCAGCTTCTGTTTTTCCACTTCCAGTTGGCGCGGTAATTATCACATCTCTTCCCTGAAGAATCTTAGGTATTGCCTTATTTTGAATTGAAGTAGGCTCGCGGTATCCATACTCCGTTATGACTTTTAAAAGCCTTTCATCTAGAAGATCGAATGCATTTTTTTCCATTTTTAATTGCTCCTTTTTAAATATCGAATTGTAAATCTTGTAAGTAAAGAGCACTTCTAAAATATCTAATTGTGGCGGTTTTTATAATTTTATAGATGAAGCTAGGAACTTTTTTGCTGATTAAAATGAAGACATCCCACAATAGATTTTAAATGTTTTTCTATGCAGGAATGAGTAAGATCTAATCATCTAAGTAAAACATTTCAAGCTATATTTGAGGTATAGGTTTAGAACTGATGTTTTTCCTACTCCTTTCAAAATAAAGCATGATCCATGTACTTAATCCCAAAGGAAGGAATACTATAGCTAAGATAAGCAATAAAGTTTCTAGTCCAAATACGTCATAAATTTTTCCACCGAGAGATTCACCTAATGCTATTCCTATACCCATACTCGTCACATATACACCTGAGGATGGACCCCTAATTCTAGATAAATCTGTAAAGTCTGCAAGCAATGAGAGTAAAGTAGGTGGTATCGATAAAGCTAGCACAGAAAAAGTCAATAATATCAATGTAAAGAAAAACATGCTGATTCCCTTAATATTGCTGCCATAGCTTACGAGAATGGATAACATTACGAGAGTTGATGGAAGGGAAAGCGAGCCAGCCAATAGAGAGTTAACTTTTCCCAGAATGCTTGCAATGTAGCTTCCTCCCATAACACCTAAGGACAAAATTATAAGTGCAAAAAGTAGCATAAAGCTTGAGAAGAGTTTCAAACCTGGGTTAGAAACTTCTATTGGACTGAAAAGCTCGCTTAGAAACTTTGGGCTTATGAACGCAACTCCCATCACAATAGAAAAACCGAACCACATAGGAACAAGCTTTAAAACCTTGCCCTCTATTTTAGCTTTAAGGTGAAAGGTTATCTTCTTGTTCTTAAATTCACTGATATTTCTTCTACCTATGCTTTTCGATAAAATAATGCTCGATAGGAATGCCAAAAAAGAGAACAGAAATGACGGGGAAAAACCCTTTATTGCTGAAGGAAGGATAAGCTGGAGAGTCCCAGCAAAAGTAAAACCAACAGCATAGCCTATTATATTTGACACCTCTAGCCCCCCGACTCCAAACAGCCTTCCCTTTGTTGATGCCTTTATGGTTTCTTCTGAAATTACCGCTAATGAAGACGTTAGCAAGAATGAAGCAGAAAGTCCTGCTAGAGCTGAGGGGATAGTAAAAGCTTCAGCACTGATGCTCATATCAGCAAAAACGGTCATAATAGCATAAGAAATAAAGAGAAGTGAAGATGAAAATATAATAGAAATTGAACTCCCCAAATATTCGTAGATGATCCCACTGAATATTCCAAATAGTGCTTCAGTAAATGAATATGACGCTTGTATAATTCCCTGCATCCAAGCAGATATATCTGGAAATGCTGTAGTTAGTGAAATTATAAAACTCGCATTTGCTGCCCTCATTAGAACTACAGAAATGTAAATTAGTAGCGATGGCGTGAGCTTCATACCTGCTTTTTCTAAGCTCTTTTCTATCATTTTCAGCTCCTCTACTGCAACCACATCAGCGATGAAAGAGTACTAAGAATCTTAAAAAATGCTAGTCATAATAACTAAAATATTCATTTAATTAATAAAATTATATCTGAAGGCCCTGTCTTTCAGGATAGGGAGTAAGACCTATAAGCTTTTCTAGTTTTTTGTTGATAATGAATATTAAAACAGTGTATGTATTGAATGAATGGTTGTTCTAAGAAAAAAGATATTGGATAAATAGGCTCCGATAAATTTTCAAAACGAGAATCTCTGATTGCATTTACTTTCCCGCATTTATTTGGTTTTACATCTTTCATTTGCGGGGAATCTCCCACTCTTTAAGACTGGAAAAAGATCAGATATATGCAAAAATAATTTTTCCTTAATTAGAAACTTTAATGAATAGTGATAAGTTATGGAGAAAAAATGCTTTAAGAACATAGGATGCGTATCTGCCCTTGGAATTGGAACGTGGGGCATTGGTGGAGGATTCTGGACTCCTGATTATTCCCAAGATCTTGAAAACGAGAAAATTTTGAAATATGCAATAAGAAATGGTATAACTTTGATTGATACTGCTGAAATGTATGGAGGAGGACACTCAGAAGAAATTGTTGGAAATGCAATAAAGGGAGAAAGAAGGGATGAGTTATTCATAGTAACAAAAGTATGGAATGCAAATGCGAGCTACGATAGAGTTTTGAAGTCTGCAGAAATGAGTTCTAAAAGATTGGGTACATATATAGATTTGTACCTTTTGCATTGGCCTTCAGACACAGTTAATATTTGTGAAACTATAAGAGCTTTTGAAGAGCTTGTTGAAAGAGGAATTATAAGATACTATGGTGTAAGTAACTTCTCAGTTGAAAGATTGGAAGGAGCTATGAATTGCCAGAAAAAGTTTGAAATTGTAGCTGTTGAAAATCAGCTTAGCTTGAAGAACAAAGAAGATCTTTATAATGTCGTTGAATATGCTAAAAGGAAAGGAATGCTCTATTTAGCTTATACACCAATAGATAAAGGTACCATAGCTAATAGCGGGATATTAAAAGAGATCGGACAGAAATATAACAGAAGTCCTGTCCAGGTTGCTTTAAACTGGCTTATTTCAATTCAACCAGTTGTTCCTATACCAAAAGCCTCAAATTTGAAGCACCTCAAAGAAAACTTAGGAGCAGTAGGTTGGAGGATCAGCGAAGAAGATTGGAAATTGCTTGAAAAAGCTTATATATAGCAATTTTTTTATCTTCCTCGACTCTTCCTTATCAATCTAAGAAACCTTATTTCCATCCTCTTTATGAATAAAGTGAGGACGGCTAAAAGAAGAGATTGAAAGCCAGCAAGTGTTAGCATAATGGCTACTAAGCCTTTAACATAATAAGTAATATCAGTGAAAAAGTAATAGTATGCTACGTATAATCCAAGTGCTAATCCTGGTATCAATAGAAGAGAGCCCAAAATGAATATGAAGAAAGTTGGGTTGTAGTTGAGCATAAGTTTTATCATATCAACAAAAATGTGAAACCCGTGAAGAACTCCTAATTTCTTCTTTCCAATCCTCTTCCTGTATTCTATTTGAATCTCCCCCGCATATCCTCCTTCAGAAACTACATGAGCCAAAATCTCAGACTCAATTCCAAAGTTTTTAGAATTGAACGATATCTCCCTCAGTATATCTGTTCTTACAATGTACATTCCACTAAGAACATCTGAAATTCTCGTTCCGAAGAGTATATTAAATGTTAAAGTAAGGCCGAAATTTCCGATTTTATATATAAGTCCTTGTGCACCCTTCTCAAGCTTTTTTCTGCTACCTATAACTATGTCTTTTTCCTTCTTGATTTCTCTATACAAATCTACAATATATTTTGCAGGATATGTGTAATCGCCATCCATAATGAGAATATACTCTGTCCCAACGTAATTTAATGCTGTTTTTATTGCCATGGACTTACCTATACCTTCCTGCTCAATGACTTTTACCCCGTAGGATTTTGCGATCTCGACGGTCTTATCTGTGCTTTTTCCATCTACTATCAATATCTTATCCTTAGGTACTTTCGCCTGGTTGATTACTTCTTCAAGCACTTTACCGATTGCTTCCTCCTCATTCAAAACAGGAATAACAACAGTTAAATTTTTGTATTGTTCAGCTTCTTCCATTCCATCCAGCTCCAAGGCCATATGTTTTCATCAAATATGCATTATAATTTTAAAATTTAAAAAGATAAGTTATGCCTTTTTTTGAGAAGCAACAAGTAATGAATTTATGGAAAATTTTCTATATAATGCATAAACAGATAATATAATTATAAACATGGATAAGGAAGCGGCTATCGGCAGAAGCCTTATCCCGAAAGGAGTATAGTTGAGTAGGAGGCCTATAAGGGGGACGACAGCGAGAGAAAGCCCTATGCTCAAAGCCAATCTCTCCAAAGGAGATAAATCCCCCTCACCTGGATACAGGGCTTCAACCAATGAGTACCCAGGAAGGAAAAGCACAAAAATGCTTCCAAAGATATATCTCAGTGGCATTAATATGCTTAAAAAGTTTGTCACATATATCAGAGTCAAGGATACCAAAGTAAATGACAATACAGTCCAAAACCATAAAGAATATTCCATTCTAGTTATATAGTTTGAAAACTTAAGTGGGGGGTTAGGATCAACTAGATATATATTTCTGCTAGAGAACTCATTAAATACTTCTTTTTTTAATTCAAATTCAGTCTTTTTATTCTTCTTTTTCCTTGCAATATAATCCTCAAGTGTTTCTTCCAAGCTACCCACCTGGAAAAGTTATGTTTACATAAAGGTGATTCCAAATTCCTGTATACTGCCACTCATTTGTCGTTAAGTTGTATATCCAGAGCTCGAATATTAAGGCTACGCTCGTTTCATTATTATTAGCGTATACAGGTACACTCACGTGAAATGTTTCATTGTCATCATTATTGAGAACCCCCCTCCAATTCTTTATTGCTAGTGATGAAGATGGAGTAGTATTAGTCGGAATTGTAAGGTTGTTGCCTATTTTATAGACCACTTCATAGTATATAGGATGGCCCATATGATTATATACGAAAAGACAAAGGTTCACATTTGTTCCGTTAACTACAGTTGAGGGGTAGCTTCCTATTTGGCAGTTTTGGTCTAACAGGCCTAATGCAGTAAATGGCTCTTCAGATGATGGTCTTATTATCATAGCGACTCCAAGAACTGATCCTACTACGATTATAGCCAATATAACTGCAAAAACTTCTTCATCCATAATAAAGCTCATTTTTTCTTCACCAACCACTTTCTCCTACTGCGATACCAAATGCTCAAGTAGATCCGTGGCAGAAATACATAAGTCAAAACTGGTATAGATAATAAAAGGATGATTTCTATAATCTTCAATGCTATTATTTTATAATAATTGCTTTCTGCACTAGGCATAAGTGCTGATATGTTCTCCTGCAATTGAGATATAATTAAAGATGATGCCGTAATGTTTCCTTCCTGCTCAAGCTTTACTGCATAGTTCAGTTTATTTACAAGCTGAGATACATTCACACCATGATCATATAAGTAAACAATTTCACCCAGCAACTGAGTGATTGTACTATTTGTCCCGATTACATCTTCGCTACTTTGAGAACTTACAATAATAAAGGGAGAAATGATCACTATTAGTAATATAATTACGCTATAAACTTTGTAAGCTTTCATTTTTCTAGACCCTTCCAACTTATAACTTTCACGCCAAGCTTTTCAATTTTCTTTTTTGCTAGCGAATAGCTTGTAAATATCCTATAAGCATCCTCAATGTCAACCTCATCTTTCCAAGGCGAGTCTGGAGTGATAACAACAGCATTGTATCTTTTAATCCTGGATATTAAGTCTAAAATTCTTGAAGGGTCGTGAAATATATTTGAAACGAATATTGCAGTATCTGAACTACTACTGAGCTTTTCTCCTTTCTCATCAATAAGTAAAGAACCTTTATAGAACCTCGAAAGAATTTCATAAAGTTCTTGGAGCGTAAGCGGATAGACGTATTCGTGAAGCTTCATATCCTCTACTGGAACAATTTTCTTTTCTAAAATTTTCCCAGTCAAATAACCTAAAAGTTTGAGGGGACTATCGAATCTCATAACCTTACTGCTGTCGTTTTCATAAAGCTGAATATCATTAATTCCTTCTTCATATATAAGTTGAGAAATAGAGAGAATTGATGAAGCCAAAAGATCACAGTTTCTCAACCCTGCACATGTATAGTCAACCAGTAACATAACTGAGCCGTGAGGGTTTTCACCATATTCTCTAATAATAAGCCTCAAGTTTTTCATGCTGGACTTCCAGTCAATTCTCTTTGGAACATCTCCGGGCTCAAAGAATCTGTTTCTTATGTACTCCCCGCTTCTGACATTTGGAATTAGAGCGATACCTTCCCCGAGATAGGTCACTTCAAAATAAGATGTTTTTCCAGAAGAAGCTAACCCAAGCAATCTGAGTCCTCTAACAATCCATACAAGCGTCTGCGGGAGAACTTTAATAGCAAGCTCTCTTTCAAAGCTTTTTTCAAGCCTGAATACATCAAATATAGATGACTGAAATATGTTGCCTGAAATTATATCATACTCACCTGAGGAATTAAAAAGAAGCTTAGCAGAGATGCTTACCTTATCTCTAGCTTTCTTGATTTCTTCAACTTTAACAAAGCTGGAAAAAATTGCCTCTTTGAAATTTTTGCATTTATCTATTTTAATGTTTATTTTTGGAGTTTCGTAAACTAAAAACTTCTCACCAGCTTTAACATCCTTTATGTTCACTTCACATTTTTCTCTTCTCAAAAGGAAAGCTTGAAAAAGAGATGCTACGAGCAAAAAACAGAAAATGAGAAAAACTGAAAGAATAACTATCGATCGAGAAACTAAATACAGAGAGAAGAGAGATAGAGAAGAGAAGAAAATAGGAAAGAAGCCCTTACCGATTTTTATCTTCAAACCTTCGGCACCTCAACTTTTTCCAGCACAGAGGATATGATATTTTCAGACGTTACATTCTTCAGCTCAGCTTCTGGATTGAAAAACAGTCTGTGCCTAAGTACATATCGAGCGATTTTCTTTACGTGATCGGGAGAAACATAATCATTTCCCTCTAAAAATGCGAGTGCTCTGCTTCCTTTGAAAAGCCAAACGGATGCTCTTGTGCTAGGTGCGATCGCAAACATATCTTCTTTCTTTCTCAACTCTCCTACTATAGATGCTATGTACAGCTTAATCTTATCATCAACATAGACTTTCTTTATTTCCTCCTGTAGCATTAGGATGTCCTTTATTGAAAGGATCGGAGAAACGCTTGTGCTTTTTATCACTTCATCGATTGCATCTACTTTATCTAAAACCTCTTTCTCCTTATCTGTTTCCAAGTAGTTAGTTATATATGAGAAGGCGAACCTATCGAGCAGAGTGGGGGTAAGCGGATAAATTCCTACCTCGCTTTTGGTCATCTGTGTAGCTATGAAGAGGTTTGGCCTTGGCAACTCCTTTGTAACCCCTTCTATGCTTGCTCTGCCTTCCTGCATTGCTTCTAAGAGTGCGCTTTGAGTTCTCGGCGATGCCCTATTGAGCTCATCGATAAAAATTACGTTCGCAAAAATGGGTCCTTCTCTAAATATCCATTCTCCTTTCCCTATATCGTAGAAGAATCCCCCTAAAATATCGCTTGGAAGCATATCTGGAGTCATCTGAATTCTCTTAAAAGTTCCCCCTATAGATAAAGCAAGTAATCTAGCTGTCAGCGTTTTTCCAGATCCAGGAGGACCTTCGATCAGCACATGACCTCCGCTAAGTAATGAGATAGAAAGAAGTTCGAATAATTCTTCATATCCAATAATATATGACCTTAAAAATTCAATCACGTTCCTTAATTTTTCATCAATCTTCTTACTCATTTTTATCTGCCTCTTTCATGAGCTTGATTAATACATCCTTATTCCACTCAGGGTGCACTTTCAGGATTTTTTCTAAATTTGATTTTTTCTTAGTTCTTTTTTTAACTAAATTAATATATATGTAATTTCCAACGATATATGAAGCTAGTACTGAAATAAGAGCTAAAGGATAAACAATAGAGGGCAATATCTGGGAGAAAAAGTTAAAAGTATTTGTCCTCAATACATCATAATTGTTCACATACCATTTATCATCTATTAAATAGGGAATTTTTCCGCTTATAAGAATAGTAGCCAACTTATGGTTGTCGCCCAAGTTGAGCATAGAATTAATGAATGGGCTAGAATCCGAAAAAACATAGACTACTCCTTTTCCAATATTTTGCATATATGCAATACAGAAGGGACCTTTAGGGTAGCCGTTTAAATATTTTCCCGTGAGGTTGAGATCAAGATAGCTGAAGTAAGAGCTTTCACCTATGCAATTAAGGTTGCTATTTTGTGAGGTTATAACAGTAGCATAGTTGTAGTAAACATTCAGAGTTGTACCATTTACATTTACTTTTACTATTGGAAGCTGAAAGCTCTTATACATAAACAGCGGATCCCCTAATAAACTGCCATTCAATATTCCGTTTAAATTCATTATCTTAATAAGTTCATTTGATGTCCCAAAATCATCCATTATAACTAACTCTCCCCCGTTTTCCACATAGCTGAGAATTTCCATTCCTTCTTGCTCTGTAAAATTCTTGCTTGGACCTATTAAAAACACGACAGTTCCCTGCTTCAAATTGTTCAACGAATTTATAGGTATAAGTGTTACGTTAAATTCATGAACAAAGTCTGCTAAACCATTGTAAAGCGGATTGTATGGAGAAAAATCGCTGGTAGAAGGAATAATGTAAATTGAAAATAAAGCTATAATAAGGAATAAAACTGTCCCCAAGATGATGTAGTTTTTCATTTTTTCTTCCTCAGCAACTCGATTAAAGCTTTGACCTTTATTGAAACCTCTTCTTTCAATTGGGTATACTTAACTCCCCCATATATGACCTTTTCAATTTTGAAAATAAGTTCCTCAACTAGCAAGTACGTCTTTTCATCGATCCTCTCCTTGATTGCAGAAAGATACTCTCTAAGCGTCATCCAGCCTTCCATCTTCACTTTGCTTATCATTTCTAGAGCTTCGAAAAATTCTCCTACAATCCCTTTATTTCTCAGATTTGTCCCAGAGCTTGATTCTTCGGCTTTTTCCTTTTTATTTTCAGCTTTTCTCACAGAAGATGTCGATCTAGCTAAAGGAATTGCTACTGCAAAGGCTCCCGCTAAGGTTGAAAAAATCGCCAGTGAGTTGTAAGAAGGTATGCTCTCTTCTAGATATACTTCCTTATATGAAGGATTTTCGGGGTCGACTATAATATTCACAACAACTTTGCTGTTAATATAGGAAAGCGGTATTCTAAGTATTATACTATTTCCTTGAACTATTGCATTTATTCCAGGTGAAGCTACAACGTATATGTCAAATGGTATTGTGCTATTGATTCTTATTTCGTAAGTCTTTCCAGAAAAAATTTGCTTAGGAATAGAAATGTTTAATTGAAGCGATTCTTTATAAACGGTCAGATTAGTAGACCAAGAGGTAGGCGCTAATTCCCCGTTAGGTAGAGAGTTTACGATAAGATTGTATATTCCCTCTTTAGCAGTTGCTGGTACTTCGAGAAGAATTCTACTCTCTTTTTCATTAGTAGTAAAAGTAAGGTTCCATAAGTTTGAGGTTAAATTAAACTCTAAGATATAGTTGCTCTTAACGTCCAACTCAATAGTGCTTCCTGGAGTCACATATGTAGAATTTAAGGTTATAGAAACTTCAGGAACTATATAGCTTACTGTAACATTATATATTTGAGAAGAAGAGTAAGCATAGATATATTTATCGTTGCCAGAAGGTATAAACTCTGAATATATTTGCACGCATGGCTGATAACTAGTGATTTTTTCATCTAAATTATATTGACCTGAACTGTTGGTATAAATAGTATAGATCTTCGCTCCAATATGAATCAGCACTTCTCTATCGCTTAAAGGATTGCCGCTCTCTTCAGTTAGAGAGCCCTGTATTGAAACTTTTTCTCCCCAATTTACGTTTAAAGGAGAAACATTAATTGAAATTTTCGTTGGAATCAAATTTTGCCTGTTTTCTATTTCTTCTTTCAGAGTCAAGATCTTCTCAAATAATGAATTTATTGCGGAGCCTATTCCATTGAAAGTATTGGTAACTCTAGAAGATGATATCGGAAGAGAAGAATAAAGTTCTAGCAGCTGTATATAGGTGGCATTTGCATTTGCGAGAGTAAATAAAGCCTGTCCCAAAAGGTTATCAGCATCTGAAAACCTATTATTCTGTATCAAAACAGTAGCATTGCTTATCATAAGCTTGGTCAGATTTAAAGAGTCCAGTATATTGCTTAAGAGTTCGTTTCCTCTCTGAAAAATGTACATATATGTTGAGGGAAAGCTAGATTGCAAAATATAAGTTAAATTTTGCTCAGCAGAAGAAAAATCCAAGCTTCCTATGCTATTAGAAATAATCGAATATGCATTTAGAAGATCAAGTACATTGCTGTCCTCAGAAATAGTCGCAGGATCCACCTGTCTTGGAATACTCTCCGCGATAGGAGAAAGAGAAGTAATAAATATAATAAGCATCAGAAACATAGATAGCTTCTTCATATTATCACTTCATATATTCTTATTGAAACAAATATAGCAAAGACTGCTATGAGAATTATAAAAAGCCAATCTCTTCCCTTTCTCCTAGGCCTAACTACAGCCTTGAGAACTGCATACTCCAATACAAACATAGATATATATGCATCTATTCTCGTTTCCCCTAAATAAGAAAAGGAGAATACTGTGAGGGTTATGAATAAAGATAGCAATGTGTTAAAGATGCGGTCTCTGCTTATCGTTCTATGCTCACCTTGATTATCTTATAGTTTTCGCTCTCGTCAAAAGAAACTACAGAAGCCTCTCCTTTCAATATAGAAGCAATTGATCCTAAAATCAGACCGTAAAATCCTCCAAATGCCTTCGCAGTCCTCAAAGGATCCTTTATAAGTGTCCCGTAAACTTTAACAGAATATATATCATTACCCTCAGCACATTCTATCTTATCAGCAACATTAAGCTTTTCAACTAACACAAAATCAGCAGCTGAACAAAAAGAAGTATTACCCTCTATAATTTCTCTATTTATAGGAGATTCTAAAGATAAGACCGTTTTTCCATCAAGCACTGAAATTAGAAAATTTGGAGGTTCATCGGGCGCTTTCTCTAAAGATCCTTCAGAAAGAAATAAGTATACTTTTTCTCCGTATGCTACAAACTTATTAAAAGAGCTTATCCTGAAAGTCTCTAGCAAAGATGCTATGTTAGAAAATTCCGAATATAGCATAAGCGATAAGTCTTTTGAGACCCAGCTTTCTTCTTCAGGAGTAAGAAACATAGAAGCTCCTAATATTGAGATTCCAACGAAGAGAGCAGTGAAAGGTGTATTTCTTGTGAGCAAAAATATAAAGATAGCTGCAGGTATTCCGCTGATCATCAAAGATAAGCCTATTCCCCTATATATATTCATTACTTTACACCGACTATCTTAGGTATGCTGTTTATTTAGAATAGATTTTTGTTTCTAATTTAATATCAAATAAAAAATTCTTCCGCTTTTAAAACTATTCTTAAAATGGAGTTACCTTATTTTTCTTCTCCCTGTGCATTACCTTCGCTCCGCGTTTTCTGCTCCACATTCTGCTCCTGCTCTAATTTCTTAAGCTCCTCATCTATCTCCTTCTCTATCTCCTCTATAGGCTTTGGAGGAGGAGTTGTTGCGAGAGTGTATCCTATCCATCCAACGATTCCGAATATCCCTAATATAGCTATGAATGCCGTCAGCTCAATAAGTATTCCTGAGTAGCTCGTTAAAAATAGTATGTACCCGTAGAGAACTATTACTATTGCGGAAACCGAGATAAGTAGAATGCCTATATACTTGTCCTTTGACATTTTTCTAACCTCATTAGGTATATTAATTTTAAATAAAAAAATAGTTTGTTTTATTATTTAAAATTTTATTTTAATATGAAAAGAAGCCAAGGCATTCCGATTGCAATAAAGATTACATAATAGATAATCCCAAAAATCAGCCCAAGTTTCCAGAAGTCGTTTCCTTTTATGTATCCACTGCCGTAGTAAACAGGGGCAGGACCTGTAGCATATGGCGAGATAATCCCCATTATCCCTAGTGTATAGGACAGCGCGTATGCCGCAACGACTGGATTCATGCCGGAGATCCCCATTGCAGTAGCTAAAAATATTGGAAATAGAGCTGTCGCATGTGCAGTTAGGCTTGCAAACATGTAGTGGAGCCAATAAAATAGAGACACTATAACTATTAATGCTATTGTTGGACTCATCCACCCAATGCTGGTAGCTATTTCTTTTCCGACATAGCTGACAAAACCTACCCTAGAAAGCCCATCAGCCAATGTAAATAATGTAGCGAACCAAACGAGCGTGTTCCAAGCTGATTCATACGTAAGTACATCCTTCCATGAATATACGTTTGAAAGCAGCGAGAGAGCTACAACTAGTAAAGCAACTGCAGTCGCATCTATGTAATTTGATCCAACTATCCACAAAACTAACGCCAATATAACTTCTATCAGAAAGGCAATTTCTCTTCCTTTAATCTTGCCCATCTTGTTTAGCTCTTCCTGTGCCCATTTTGGAGCTTCTGGAGATTCCTTGATCTCGGGGGGGTATATCTTGAAAATCAGATAAGGAGTTATAATAAATAGAAATATACCTACAGGGGCAAAGCCAATGAACCAGGTGATCCAGCTGAATTGAATTCCTTGCTTGGCAGCCAGAGACTGAACTAATACGTTTGGTGCAAGCCCTGTTAGAAACATGCTGCTAGTTATACATGTAGCAGCAAATGCGGTCCACATAAGATAGGAGCCAATTTTCTTCTCTGTTCCTTCACGTGGGCTTGAACCATACATCGGAGGAATATTGGATACTATGGGGAATATTGTCCCACCACTTCTAGCCGTATTTGAAGGCATAAAAGGTGCTAAAACTAAATCGGAAAGTGCTATAGCGTAGCCCAAGCCTAATGGTTTTTTTCCGAGGTATTTTATGAAAATTAGGGCAATCCTTCTTCCTAAGCCTGTTTTTGAATACCCTAAAGCGAAAAGGTATGCTGCAAATATCAGCCAAACAATGCTATTGGAAAAACCTGTGAGCCCCCAACTAATGCTACTGCTCGGACTAGAATAAACAAGCCTTGCAACTACGGCTACTACTACTCCGATCAAGCTTATAGCAGCTATAGGCATAGGCTCAAGTATGATCGCCGCGATAACTGTGGCAAAAAGGGCGAAGTAATACCATGCATTAGAGGTGAGCGCAGATGGATGCGGAATTATTGCAATAATTATTCCAATTATAATAGGAATAATTGCTTTAAGTAATTTTTCCCTATCCACTAAAACCACTATTTAATTCTTGGAAGATAATTATAATTATAAAAAGCCCATCTCTTTTAATTTTTTCTCTAATTTTTCTCCGGTAACTCTCCCATTCATTATAGACTCTTCAAGGATTGCATCAGATAAGTTATTTCCACGCGTATCTATAGAGACAATGAGCGGACCGAACTCTTTTACTTTCAATATCCAAAGAGCTTCAGGCATTCCCAGATCTTCCCATTTAACGTCTATTACTTCCTCGACCTCGCTTGCTCCCAAGACCCCACAGCCGCCTGGAAATATCGCATAAATCGCTTTATGCTTGCTACATGCATGCGCGGTCTTTTTCCCCATCCCGCCTTTACCTATTATTATTTTTACCCCCGTTTTCTCAATGAACTCGTCTTCATAATACTCCATTCTCCTGCTTGTAGTTGGGCCTATTGATATGCACTGCCATTTCTCTCCTACTTTTTTCATAACAGGTCCTGCATGAAGAATTGCGAGGTCTTTTAAATCTATGGGCAATGACTCGCCATCAATTAAAAATCTCTTATGCACTGCATCCCTTGCCGTTACTAATATTCCGCTAAGGTAAAACATATCTCCTATTCTCAATTCTTCTAATTGAGAAGAATCAATAACCGGAGTTTTTATGATTATTTTACTTTCAGAGCTCAATTTTCACACCTCTATGCGAATATATTTCATAAGAAAGATCTGGCATTATTCTGATCCAACCTTTTCTAAGAGCCCAGCAGGATGTGCTTACACCAACTGCTAATGTTGCAGGATGCCTACCTGCGTATTCCACGTGAACTTCACCGATACTTGTTTTCCCTCCAAGCCCTTGAGGACCGAAGCCTAGATTATTCAACTCTTCTTCCAGAAACTCTTCAAATTTAGCTATTTTAGGATTGATATTTCTTTCTCCCATTTTTCTCAGCAACGCCTTTTTAGAAAGCATTGCCGCTATTTCGGATGTCGCACCTATACCAACTCCTACGACCATAAGCGGGGGGCAAGCCGGCGGTCCATAACTAGAGACTACATCTATGACATACTTGGCAATACCGCTCCATCCTTCAGCAGGGTCAAGCGTTCTCGCGCTACCTGGCCTGCTCGCTCCCCCACCGGCAAGATAAAGCTGAACATCAGCATAATCGGAATTTTCCTCTATTTCTATTTCAATCCATGGAATTTTAGGTCCAGTATTATCTCCGCTGTTCTTCTCTGTTGAAGGATCTACAACGTTAGGTCTCAGAAATCCGTTCTTAGTACTAATAACTGTGCCTTCCCTTATTGCTTTAAGAAGCATTGATTTATATGGGAAGTTTTCTCCAAATTTGACAAAAAACTCCAAAACACCGGTATCTTGGCAGAGAGGAGCTTTCCTCTCCAATGCCAAACTTAGATTTTTCTTTACAGCTTCATAGACCAACTTTCCAACATCGCTCTGCTCCTTCTCAATTAGCTCGTTAAGCTTTTCATTGACATCGTCCGGAAGCTTTATAGCGACGACATTTATGAAGCCGCTGAGTATTTTTACAAGCTTATTGAAACTCTCATTTAATTCCATGCTCGCTACTCCCTCCTATCTTCTATTATTCCATTTTTAATTGCAATATTCATGTATTTTTTAGGCCTTTCTATCATCTCTCTTATTTCCCTTTCGAGCTCATTTTTTGAAATCTTTCTTCTAGCCAAACCCAGATCAATAGCTTTCAGGGCAACTGCCAAAGCCTCTTGAACGTAAAGCTCCATCTCATCCATTGATGCAATTATTCTATCCTTGCTCAGACCGGTCTTTTCCGTATAATCAGCGATAGCATACGCTGCAGCTAAGAACATATCATCGTTCATCTTCTTTGCCCCAACTGAAAGAACACCTCTAAATACAGCGGGAAAGCCAAGACTATTATTTACCTGATTTGGAAAGTCGCTCCTCCCCGTAGCTACAATTTTCGCACCTGCCTCTTTAGCTTCCCAAGGCCATATTTCAGGTATTGGATTGGCCTCAGCAAAAACTATAGCATCTTTATTCATCTTGCTGACCCACTCCTTCTTTATGGTTCCGGGTCCAGGAGCCGATGCCGCTATTACTACATCTGCACCATTCATGGCTTCTGGGATTCCTCCCCTAATTTCAGGAGAGGTCTCCTCTGCAACTTTGAAAAGCCATGGATTCCTATCTTTTTCCCTTTTTATGTCGTCTCTCTCAGGATGAACTATTCCGTTTTTATCAACAGCTATGATGTTTTTTGGATTTGCACCAGCTACCTTCAAATATCTATATGTAGCCATGTTTGCAGCTCCAATTCCTACAAGCACAATTTTTGTATCCTTTATTCTTCTCCCAGTAAGCTTCAAGGCATTTATTAAAGCGCTAAGTATTACCAAAGCCGTCCCTTGCTGATCGTCATGCCATACAGGTATGTTTAATATTTCCTGCAACCTTTCAAGGATGTAAAAGCATTTTGGAGATTCGATGTCTTCTAAATTAATCGCCCCAAAGGTTGGCTCTAAAGCCTTCACAACTGCTATAAATTTCTCCGGATCTCTTTCTCCTAAAACCAATGGTATTGCATCTACTCCTCCAAGATACTTAAATAAGAGGGATTTGCCCTCCATTACAGGTAAGCCTGCACTAGGACCAATGTTACCCAATCCAAGAACCCTGGTCCCATCGCTTATGACTGCGGCATAATTCCACCTTAAAGTATATTCATAAGAGAGATCTTCGTCTTTGTTTATTCTTTTGCACGGTTCTGCTACGCCAGGAGTGTACCATATACTAAAATCATCTAGGCTAGTAATAGGAACCTTAGGCAAAACTTCAATTTTTCCCCTATATGACTTATGAAGCTTTTCAGAAATAGAAGCCCAATCTTTTTTCTCTCCTCTGCTCATTTTAATACACTTCAAAGTTTTTTGATTACAAATTATTATAACTTTTTAAATATATATTTGTATCAAAAATTTTCTGGAACCTCGTAAAAACAACCGAAAGCCCAGCTTTTCAAGGCAGAATGATTTTTAAATATTTTTAAGATTTTATCTTTAGAAAAAAGATCTCTGACCGCCCTCTCTGTTCCGTATATGTAAGATGTAAAAACGAATAGATGCAAGGAACCTCTCGCTCTTTAGGACAGGGAAGAGGAGAGTTTTTGATTATGGTGGAAACAGCGAAAAGGTTATCTTAAAAACAAAACAATTTTCTAGTTTTTTCATTAATTTTTAAGCGTGGAGGTCATACGATAATTATAATACTTTCTCAATAAATAAAAAATACATGAATTTAACGAGGCAATTGCCATGAAAAGAATGAGAAGGGGCAGAGGCTGCTGGAGAGGACGACCTCCTATAGATATAAGGAGTTCAATGAAAATTGAAGAAATTACTTTTCTTCCCATAAAAGAGGTAAAGGGTCTGAGCGAAGAAAATGCTGTAGAAATTTATGATTATGAGCTTGAAGCTTTAAAGCTTATTCATATCGATAACCTAACTACAGATGAGGCTTCTTTAAAAATGGGTATATCGAAAGCGACCTTCTGGAGAGTTCTTGAAGACTGCAGGTTTAAAATTGCAATGGCTTTATTGGAGCAAAAACCTATTAAAATTGTTTCAAAATCGCTTGAAGAAAAGGCATAAGTAATAGCAAAAAATTTATTAACTTTTGAAATATATTTCACTATTGGTGATAAAAAATGGCATGGGGAAAAAGATTTGGAACATATCCTGGTAATGGTCCTTGGAGCAATTTACCTCCATGGGAGAGGCCCGGATGGAAGTACGGAAGAGGATGGTGTTGGCAAGGATACGGAAGAGTAGCCTGGCCATACTCTGAATCACCTTTGAGTAAAGAAGAAGAAATAAGATATTTAGAAGAGCAGAAGAAATATTTGGAAGATTCACTGAAAGAAATTGATGAAAGATTAAAGGTCTTAAAAAACCAGTAAATTAAAAAGTTAGACTTCTAAGCACTATTTCTTTTTATCCTTTTTCTAAAATCTTGAACTTGTTTTTCTAAACTCTCAAAAGGCAGGACTTTTGGGACTCCTGCGACTTTGCTAAGTATATATACTTTCGATATTCTCTCGACCAGAACCAAAATTTCTAAAGCTTCATCGATAGTTTCTCCACAAGCAACTATGCCATGATTCGCAAGAAGAACTGCTTTTCTTTCATGTAAAGCTTTAACAGCATTTTCAGCGAGTTCATCCGTACCAGATGGAGCATATTCTGCAACTTTTACGTCTCCGCCTGTGAGAGAGACCATTTCCTCAACCAATGGAGGAAGAGGTTCTCGAGCGACTGCAAGTGCTGTAGAGTATATTCCATGCGCATGTATTACGGCATTTATGTAGTCATAATTTTTATATATCGCTAAATGAAGTGGCATTTCAACTGATGGCTTTCTCTTTCCCTCTATTGTTTTTCCCGACAGATCCACAACAGCTATATCATCTTCAGCCAGAGCTGATTTTTTCACACCCGTTGGTGTTATAAGAATATGTCCCGTGTCCTGAATTCTAATGCTCACGTTTCCAGATCTTCCATAATTAAGCTCATGCTGTTCCATGAATTTCATTACTTCTACTACTTTCTTTTTTAAATCATCATACATTCAGAACACCTTTTTATTATGAATTTTTTCGAAAAAATATTTATCATTACTGTTTTTAACAAATATATAAGAAATTTGAAAGAGGTTCTTTCCTTGGTTGTTATTCCAAGAGAGGAGCAACCAGCTTTAAAGAAAGCGTGGTTCACCTATTCTCTAATTCTAATCAATATTATTGTATATGTTTACACGAGCTACAACAACTTACTATTAACATCTACAAATGAAAGCATATATAAGCTAGGATTCATACCGCAGATACTTCTGGAGGATCCTGTCCAGGGAGTATTGAGAATTTTTACAAGCATGTTTACACATGCTAATATCTTCCATATCTTTTTTAATATGTACTTTTTATGGATATTTGGAAGAAGCGTTGAAAATGCTATTGGACATAAAAGATTTTTAATCCTTTATCTTCTCTCTGGAATAGCAGCTTCGATCTTTTACTTTGCGTTCATTCCAATAGGTGGATATGATTCGCTTGTTATACCAGCCATAGGAGCATCTGGTGCAATAAGCGGAATCTTAGGCGCATATCTATTGCTTTTTCCTAACACTAAATTAATGTTCTGTCTTTTCTTCATATTTATACCAATTTGCATTCCTGTATCATCGATTATATTTCTAATTATATGGTTCTCTGAACAAGTTATTTATGGCTTTCTTGAGCTCGGAGGAGTGGCATATTTTGCGCATGTTGGAGGGTTCATTACAGGTATTTTTTTGTCATATGTTTTCTTCAAAGATAGCTCTGTAAGGTTGAATTATCATTTATTGATGGAATATTCCAGCATGATGGAAAAAATAGGCATAAAGGGTATGCCTCGTAGAATTGGAAAATGGACTAAATATTTTTTGACGTTTCTCTTCATTTTAATATTATTGGCATTTTCTTCGGGAACAGCTGAGGTATATGCGACAAATACAAATATTTACTTTCTGAATGTAACCGCGAATGGACAAAGCGATGTTGTTGTCTTGAAGCTATATTCTGGTAAGGCAGAGGTTTCTCAAAGTAGCGTGGATGAAGTAAGAATTCTGTTAAACAGAATTCCAGAAAGTTTTATTTGCAATAAAGAGCTTGCTAACAAAAACATAACATATAGAGAATTCTATAATGTAACCATTAATGGAGTCAGCGTCCCCGTTTTTCTAGATGCGGTTTTTTCTTACCGATATGATGGGATCGTCGATTATGCCAGTGGAAACATTTCCACTTATATAGTGTTAACGGATATATACGGAAATTCGAACCTAGATGGAAAAGTAAATATCAGCTTTAATATGACATCTCAATACACAAACATAAAGGAACCTCTTGTTATATCCTCATCTGCATCTATACTTTTAACTATCGGCGCTATAATATCACTTTTCAGGATAGAAGAAGCTTTAAGCGTTTCCTTCTATGATTTATGGAGAGAGCGTTGGATATAAAGAACGGAAGTTGAGATAAAAAATTATTTTAATGTATAGTACATTCTTTTTCTATTTTTGCCTTTATTTTCAATCTTTGTAATAACTATTTCGCCTATTTCACCGGTATTTTTAACATGTGGTCCTCCATCTGCCTGGATATCCACTCCCGGTATCTCCACTATTCTAAGTTTTTTCACATTAGGGGGCATTCTAGCAGCTAGCTTTACTATTCCAGGAATTTTCATAGCTTCTTCCCTATCTAGCCAGTATATTTTTAATTCGATATTCTTTTTAACAACTTCATTTGCCTTTTGTACGACTTTATCAAATATGCTCCTATCTGAACTCTCTAAGCTATAATCATCATAAGCGTATTCTGGAGTTATGTTACCCCCTGTTATGAGCGCGTTGTAGTCGTTGTATATTATTGCTGCAATTATGTGAGATGCCGTATGCAACTTCATCATTTTATACCTTCTCTCCCAATCAAGAGCCAAATGAACTCTGTCTCCTGGATTCAGCCCATCTACTGTATCAAGTTGATGTAAAACATCTTCGCTGTCTTTCTCTTGTAACACATTTAGTACTTTATATCTCCTTCCATTTACCTCTAGGAATCCCGTATCAGATTCAAGACCACCAGCCCTTGGGTGAAAGATTGTTTTGTCCAATATTACGCTATTATCTTTAATGCTTACTATTATCGAATCATATTCTTTAAGATAAGAATCTAACTGATAAATATGCTCAGTCATGTTTACCACTTTTTTATTATAATAATGCATCAATATTAAATATTTTTGTTAAAAGAAACTTAGATAATTAGCTAAAAATAATAAATAAAAATTATTCGGTATCTATAATGAAATCGCTGAAGACTGATTCAAATAGCTTTCTGTCAAATATGCTTTTGCCATTTACTTCAATTTTGGTTGTTCCTGGGCTAATGCTTGGATAGCTTTTAATCACATTTTTAAGCCTTTCTTCATATGTTGGCAATAGAGAGTTTTCATAGAAAATGCCTACTGGTATCTTTTCCTCTTCGAAAGACTTTCTTATAGCGTTAAGAGCCTTTTCCTCAATATCTTTTGGATCCCTTACTACGGGATCCCACCCTTCGTCTTCAAGCTTGTATATTTTCTTCTTGAAGTAATCAGCGGTATGTATATCATTGAATGTTACACATGGTTGTAGAACATCGACTAAAGAAACTCCTCTATGCATTATAGCTTTTTTAATTATTTCCTTCAAATGCTCGCTATCGAAAGCATAAGCTCTCGCAACAAATGTATATCCGGATGATATAGCTAGTGCTATGGGATTGATATCGGTATATATATTTGGAATGGCTAATGCTTTAGTCTTTACGCCCAATGGCAAAGTAGGAGCTGCTTGCCCTTTAGTCAGTCCATATACCCTGTTGTCATGGAGTATTATTGTCATTTGTAAGTTCCTTCTCCCTAAAGCTACGAAGTGGCCAGCGCCAATTCCCAAAAGATCGCCATCTCCTCCATTTACTATGACAGTTAAATCTGGTCTGACTAGCTTGATTCCTATAGCAAAAGGAATAGCTCTACCGTGAAGCGAATGAACGCCGTTTGCATTTATATAGTGTATTATTTTCGCTGAGCATCCTATGCCGGAAACTATTGCTATTTTTGACGGCTCCAGATTCAGCTCCTCAAGTGCTTTTATTTCCGATGCAAGTATGCCAAAGTTGCCGCAACCCGGACACCAATCAATCCAAAGATCCGTTCTGTATTTTCCAGGATTATGCTCCATGCTCTAACACCACTCTTTTTTCTCTTTTCTCCAAAATCAACTTTATTGATTTCTTTACTTCATCAATTGTAATAGGTCTTCCATTATATTTCACAATAGATTTTTCAATATTTATACCGCTGCTCATTTTTACAAGCTTGCTTATTAGAGAATCATACGTATAATCTATTGCAATAATATCTTCACTAATTTTTAAGTATTTTTTGACCTCCTCAGACGGGAATGGCCACAGCATCTTCACATTGATATAAGCACCATTCATTCCCTCGCTCTTGAGCTCTTTTATAGCCTCAACAGAAGCTCCCTTTACACTCCCCCATCCTAATAGAAGAAAGTCAAAATTTTCACTTCCGTATATGCTTAGTTTTTTATCTTCAGGAGTTTCTTTACTGACGAGCTCAAGCTTCTTAATTCTCTTCTCATACATTTTCTTCCTGTTTTCAGGATCTTCAGATATATGTCCAATTTCGTCGTGCTCATCGCCGGTGTACCACATAACGGAATTTGATCCTATGAAAGCCCTTGGTGATATAAGGCTACTTAAGTCAAATCTCTTGTAGTTTTTGGTATCGTTAACTATGATTCCCCTTTCAATACTGACTTTTTCAAGTTCTGGAATCGGTATTACGCTAAGTGTATTTGCTAAAAATTTATCTAGAAGATGTATAACAGGCAACTGGTATTTTTCAGCGATGTTGAAGGCCTCAATAGCGTCATAAAATGCTTCAGTATGATCCCCAGATGAAAGCACAACTCTTGCGAACTCTCCATGTCCGGAGAATATCGCAGTGAATAAATCTCCTTGACCTCCTCTAGTAGCCATACCAGTGCTTGGACCAGCCCTCTGATAGAATGTTATGACAAGAGGAACCTCATTCATTCCAGCAAAAGATATAGATTCCGCCATCAAATCAAAACCTGGACCGCTAGTTGAAGTAGAGCTTCTAACTCCAGCTAAAGCGGCGCCTATTGCACTAGTTGCTGCAGCAATTTCGTCCTCTGTTTGCAATACAAGTAGGTTCCCTAAATTATTATCTTGGAACTTTGAATATGCGAGCCTTTCAAGTAGAAGGCATTCGTCTACTGCAGGAGTTATAGGATAATAGCTTTCGAACCTCTCTCCTCCTACGATTTTCCCTATTGCCACAATGTCATTCCCTGAAACAATAAGCCTTTTTGAACCTTTTAATTTTCCCGGTTCTAACTTAATATGAGCATTATTGGTTTTGACTATTTTACCAACTTCTTTTACAAGCTCTATATTGTGCTGAACTCTATCTGACCTTCCTTTGAATTGAATTGAATAAGAATACATCAAATCGTCGAGATTTAATTCGAGAACTGACCAAACAGCTCCTACCAATATAGAGCTGAGATATCTTGACATGTAGCTTAAAGGTAATTTATGCATCTCGGCGATTCTTCTTAAAATTTCATTGTAATTGAAGCTTACAAGCTTTATTTTTCTCTCATTCTCAAGAAAACTCAAAAGGGAAGAGACTTTATCCGAAATGCCCTTCTCTTCAAGCTCCTTGCTAATTTTTTCTCTTATGCTTTCTTCCAAGCTTACTATTTCGCTCAATTTTTTTTCTTCATCACTCTTATTATAGATTAAAATTCCTCCTTCTTCAACATCTTTGTAGTGTACAAATATTGTTTCTGCATCCAAAGAAGCTAGAAGCTGAACTGGATACCTTATACTTAAAGGGATTTCTGATGATTTTATTCTTATATGCGCATAGCTGTGTCTTCCAGCAATATTTGAAAAGTACTCCCTTTCCGCAATGACTCCATAGCCAGATCTACCCAATCCTCTTACTATCACACTCATCGATGTATCTATTCCCCCTCCTTGAGGACCCCCCAAAATTATATTTATCTCGTCATTCATCTTAGATGCCCTCTTTTATGTGTTGTGCGTTTTTTCTCTAACCTTAGACAAAGATTGAAAAGTAGCTTTTATAGATTTTTTTCTATATGTATACAATCATTACCACCAACATTTCGCTACGGCAACCTTATTTTGCATTCCTGATTTTTTTGAAGGACATTAATAAATAAATTTATATTCTGAACTAAGGATAAATTGAAAAATAATTTTTCATCTTTTTTGTTAAAAAATAGAAAATTTTTCAAAAAAGAGATTATTTGAGATGTATTTTATTTTCAATTTTCAGAAAAAGAAGCTTTCGTGTTTTAACAAGGCTCAATAGTGCTTGGCGGCTTAGAAGTTATTGCATATGTCACCATCGTCACGCTTTTAATAGATCCCGTGATCTTCTTAACAATTTCATCTAAAATTTCATATGGCATCCTAACATAGTTAGCCGTCATGCCGTCAGTGCTTTCTACTATTCTTATAGTCACTATATAGCCGTAGCTCCTTGAATCGCCTTTTACTCCAACCCATTTATCCTCGCCAACTGTAGCAAATGCCTGCCAAACTTTTTCGTAAAGTCCATACTTCTTCAACACATCTTCTACTATTTTTGAGGATTTTTTTGCCACTTCTAGCTTTTCCCTAGAGAATTTTCCGATCACCCTTACCGCAAGTCCTGGACCAGGAAAAGGATGTCTCTTGATTAAAGTCTCAGGCACTCCGAGAATAGTTCCAATTTTCCTGACTTCATCTTTGTATAGGAATTTTAAAGGCTCTATGATTTTTACCTTCTCTTTAAACCAATCAGGTAATCCGCCTACGTTGTGATGGCTTTTTATCACTGCAGCTGAACCCTGAGTCTTTCCGCTTTCAACTACATCGGGGTATGTTGTTCCCTGCACGAAATATCTTATCCCTTCTTTTTCAATGATCTCTTCAAATATCTTCGCAAATTCTTCCCCAATGATCCTTCTCCTTTCTTCACAGTCTGAAATCCCTTCAAGCCTATTTAGAAATCTCTCCTCCGCATCTATCACTAATGGCTTAAGCTCTAAAAAATTGAGCATTTCGATGACTTCTTCTTTTTCCCCTTCTCTTAAAAGTCCATGGTCTACAAAAGCAGTGATCAGCCTGTCACCGAATATTTTTTTAGCTATTATGGCAGAAACTGTAGAATCTATCCCGCCACTTACAGCGACCAAAGCTTTACCATCGTCACTAACTTCCTTTCTCAAGCCCTCAATAATGCTATTTACGTATATCTCAGGTCTCCAATTTCTTTCGACCGATGAGAGCTCCAGAAAGTTCTCAAACAATATTACGCCTTTAGGAGTATGTACTACTTCTGGATGAAACTGTACTCCATAGATAACTTTTCCGTTTAAATCTAGCTTTAATGCAGCTATATATCCATTTTCAGAAACAGATAATACCTCTGAGTTCTGAGGGGGTTTAGATACGCAGTCTCCGTGACTCATCCAAACTTTTTCCTCATTGTTCCATCCTTTAAACAGAGGATCATTTTTAAGGATTTTTACCTTTGTCTCTCCATATTCACCGCAATCGTGGTTCACTTTGCCCCCGAAGTAATAAGAAAGGATTTGAAGACCGAAACATATTCCTAAAACAGTTCCATTAAAAGATCTTATAGCATCAATCGCCTTTTCAAGACTTTCTTTGCTGAAATTTTCAATGCTCATGTGACTGCCTGAGAGGATCATGGATTTAAAGCTATTAATTTCGATGTCATTCAGCCTGTTATACGGCACAATAATCGTAAATGCTCCAAGTTCCCTGATCCTTCTTGATATTAAATGCGTATATTGTCCTCCGAAGTCTATAATAAGCACGCTACTTTCTTTTGTGCTCAATTTCGCCCCACTCATGAAAAAATGCACTATTCCCTTTAAAAAAGAAAATCATGCTTTTTTTCAGATTTATAAAGGTTTTATAATTTTTATAATTATATAAAAACAGAACCGGCTTCATTTCTTTTCTAAGCCCTTTTCACTTTAAAATTATAATTTTGTATTGTCGACTTTTCCTCAATATGTCCAACAAAATGTTTTTAAATACAATAAATTTCTATGTTTAATGGTTTGAACTTTAAAAGAGGAAGAAGAATATGCTGACCGTTATCGTAGGGGGATTTTTCGGTGATGAAGGTAAGGGAAAAATAGCTGCTTATCTAGCTATAGCTGATAATTGCAGGTATGCTGTAAGAACAGGATCTATCAATGCTGGGCATACAGTTTACTTTGAGGGAAAAGCATACAAGCTCAGGAGCATACCATCTGGCTTTGTGAATAAAAGCACAGAGCTTCTCATAGCTCCTGGAGCGCTGATAAGACTAGATGTGCTTTGGAATGAGCTGAAAGAGCTTAATGTAAAAGAAAGAACCAAAATAGACTATAACGCAGGAATAATTGAAGAGAAGCATATAGAATTGGAGAAAAGGGACTCCGTGCTTACATCTATTGGTTCAACTTTCCAAGGCGTAGGTGCGGCAATGTCTGATAGGGTTCTCAGAAAGCTTAAACTGGCTAAGGATACAGAAGAACTAAGAGGTATGCTAATCGATGTCTCTGAAAAAGTTAACTATGCTGTTGATAGCGGGGAAAATGTAATAATTGAGGGCACACAAGGGACTTTCCTATCGCTTTATCATGGAACATATCCTTATGTCACGAGCAGGGATACTACCGCATCAGGAATAATCTCTGAAGTTGGTATAGGTCCGAAAAAAGTAGGCGATGTGATTTTAGTTTTTAAATCTTTTGTAACAAGAGTTGGTGAAGGCCCTCTAGAAAATGAGATGAGCAAAGAGGAAGCCGAGAAGTTGGGTCTTGTTGAAAAGGGGACGGTGACGGGAAGGATGAGGAGAGTGGCCCCATTTAACGTAAACCTTGCTAAAAGGGCGATAATGCTTAACTCCGCTACACAAATAGCCATAACAAAAATTGACTGGCTGTTCAAAGAGGCATATGGTGTAAAGGAGTGGAGCAAACTTCCACCTGAAGCGAGGAAATGGATAGAGAGCTTAGAAGCTGAGCTGAAAGTGCCAATTACATTAGTTGGTACAGGAGAAGACACTATGCAGGTAGTTGACAGAAGAAAGGAGGTCGGCTTGTAACATGAATGATTTTGATGTTGCGATTGTTGGAGCGGGTCCTGCAGGCTTGTTTGCTGCAATAGAGCTGGTAAAAACCGGAAGCGGAAAATTAAACATAGCTCTGATTGATAAAGGATTTAAGGTGGAGAAGAGAATATGCCCAATTACTGTGAAAAGGGAAAAGAGCTTAGTATCTAACAATGACAGAAGCATTAACTGTCAGGCATGTCCAATTTGCCATATAATGTACGGCATTGGAGGTGCTGGCACGCTTAGCAGTGGGATCATTAATTTGAGGCCCGATGTAGGCGGAGATCTTGACAAGCTTCTCGGAGACTGGATGAAGGCTGAAGAGCTTATAAACTATATTGACAAGCTGTTCATGGAGTTCGGCGCACCGGAGGACAGCTTGATTGTTCCGAATGATAAAAAATCAAGGATAATAGAAAGGCTCGCAGCGAAGGCAGGAGCAAAATATATCCCGACGCCGCAGAGAGTTCTCGGAACAGATGTAATGGTAAAGGTGATAAGCAACATAACGGGTTTCCTAGAGAAGAACGAAGTAAAGATCATGGAAGGCACCGATGTAAAAGATTTGAAAAAAGAAAATGGGCAGATTAAGCTAATTACGGATAAAGGGGAGATTTTTGCGAAAAAGGTCCTGCTCGCTCCTGGAAGGGGAGGGGCAAGATGGTTCCATGACTTAGCACAGAAAATAGGGATAGATATAGAGCCTGGTCCCCTAGATATCGGTGTGAGAGTGGAAATACCATACTATATAACAGAGCATATTACTAGCATAAACCATGACCCAAAAATAGTAATGTATACGAAGTTTTATGATGACAAAGTTAGAACATTTTGCACTAACCCACACGGCTTTGTTCTTAAGGAATATTATGATGACGGCACTGTAGGAGTGAACGGAGAGACTTACAAAAACTTAAAGTCAAAGAACACGAACTTTGCACTCCTAGTAACTTTAAAACTGACGGATCCGTATTCAGACGTCTTAGAATTTGGAAAATCCATAGCTAAAATGGCTACCAAGGTGGGAATGGGGAAGCCAATCGTTCAGAGAGTTGGAGATCTTGAGAAGGGAAGGAGGAGCACTTGGGAGAGAATTGGCAGGAGTGTAATTACTCCAACGCTCAAATCCGTAACGCCAGGAGACATAAGCTTAATTTTGCCTTATAGGGTTGTCTCAAACATTCTTGAAGCTTTAAGCAGGCTCGAAGAAGTTTATCCGGGTGTCTCATCTCCTCAGACTCTGCTCTATGCTCCAGAGATCAAGTATTACGGAGTAAAAGCAAAAGTCACGCCTTCACTTGAAACCAATATAGATAACATTTACGTCGCAGGCGATGGAGCAGGACTTTCTAGAGGAATAAATGTAGCAGCTTCTACCGGAGTAATTGCTGCCAGAGCGATATTAGGTATTTTATAAGTTTAAAATTTTTTAGAAAATTTTTGGCTTATTTTTAAAAAAATCATTACAAATGATTTGCTTTATTTCTTTAATTCTAAATTATAATTATAGCAATTCATTTACTTTGATCTCTTTTTTCTAATATTATTTTTATTATTTCATCTTAATGGTAAATTACTTATTGAAATTAAATATGCAGAGGAAATAAAAATGGAACCATCATTTTTTCCTATATATGTTGGGAAGAGCAAGAATGTTTATAAACATCCTTATGATGAAAAACTCCTGATAATGGAGTTTAAAGACGATGTAACAGCTGGAGATGGCGCTATTCGAACGATAGCTCCTCATAAGGGAATAATTAATGCGAGGACCAGCCATTTCTTTTTCAAATTGCTGGAAGGGAAAGGTTTAAAAACCCATATGGTAGAATTTAACGGCAACAACAAAATGATAGTAAAAAGGTTGAAAATGATCCCTATAGAATTCATCGCAAGGAACTACGCGTATGGATCCCTTCTCAAGCGATTGCCTCTTTTCAAATTAATGCAACCCCTGGATCCTCCTTTAATAGAGTTTCACTATAAAGATGACAGCCTACATGATCCTCTAATTACGCATGATGATATAATCCTTTCGGGTCTTTTAACAAAAGGACAATTGGGAAAAATAGTCAGTATAACTGCAGATATCAATATGATATTAAGAACCTTTCTCGAAGAAAAAGGATTGAAGCTAGTAGATATAAAGCTTGAATATGGTTTCGATGAAAACGGCGAGATAATACTTGCTGATGAAATTACAGGCGATGGATTCAGAGTAGTCGATGAAAGAGGAAATCATCTGGATAAGGAGATCTTCAGAAAGACTAAGGATGTAAAGTTACTTATAGAATCCTATATGAAGCTCGCCAGTATATTAGGTATAGATTTAAGCGACATTAAGTAAGAGGGATGTATTTAGAAATGCCATTGGGATTTTTGGGATTGGTCGCATTTGAAAATGACTGGGACATTTTTCCATATGCATCATATGGTTTGCTTGCATTGCAACACAGGGGTGGAGAAAGACAGATCATATGCGGAGATTTCAAGGGTTCACTTAAATGCATGAACCTTAATGAATATGAAAGTGATAAAAATGAAATTAAAATGAGCTTTATAGCTGCAACAATGAACGGAACCTCTGGAAGCATTGAGGAAGTTCAGCTAGATGGCGAAAAAATTATAGCTATATCTGAATATGAAAGAGATACTCTCAGAGACTTGCTTAGTGAGATTATCAAGCTTAAGGATGAGAAAGTCACTAAACTTAAAAAATTAATAGATGAATACAGCGAACATGAAGTCCCATCTTTCATGGCAATTACTAATAGAAACGAAGTAATAGTGTGGAGAAGCCCAAACGGAATTACACCTTTGTCCATAGGCAACTATGGATTTGACATGGTTCTTTTCTCCTCGGAAACATCAGCAATAGATGTTTTAGACTGCGATTTCAGAAAGCACTTAATTCCTGGAGAGGTTGCGTACGCTTCTCCAAAAATTTTCAAGATCTTCAAAGGTAAAAACTCAAAAGAAAAAGGATCCATATGCCTCTTCGAGCTATTATATACAGCGAGACACGACTCAATAATTGATGGAGTTCCTGTATATGATTTCAGAAAGGAACTTGGAAAAGAACTTGCTTTAAACTTTTCTCATGATGTCGATATAGTAGTCGGCGTCCCCGAAACTGCATACCCTTATGCTATAGGGTTTTCACAGGCGATAAGAAAGCCGTTTGAACTAAGCTTTATTCCAACTGCAGGAAGGATGAGGTCTATGCTTAAAGCTTCAGGGATAGAAAGGCTGATCGCCGTCCACTTGAAAATGAACCCTGTAAAAAGCGCAATGGAGGGAAAAAGGATCGCGCTAATAGATGATAGTATGGTAACCGGGTCAACTATAAAGACTGTTTCGCAAATACTGAGGAATAGAGTTGGCGTGGAGGAGATACATCTTTTAATAGCCAGCCCCAAAATTGTTTCAAGTTGCCCATACAGGATCTTTCCACTAGAGGAGAGGAATCTCATCGCTTCTAACTTGGAAGATATAAATATTACAAGATATCTTGATGTTGATAGCCTTACATGGCTAAGCAATGAAAGCGTTAAAAAAGTAGCAGATAAGTACGGAATAAGTTTCTGCGATAGGTGTTTTAACAAAAATTCTGAGGTGCTCTGAAAAATGAGGGTTTTAATTGTTGGATCAGGCGCTAGAGAGCATGCGCTGGCGAAGCTTTTCATGGATAGTACTATGCTTTCAAGAATTTACGTTTTTGCTGATTATTTAAATCCTGGCCTAAAAAGGGAGACTGAGAAAACAGGAGGTAGTATTGTTATAATGAATACGAATAATGCTGAAACTGTGAGAGAGAAAGCTAAGGAGGTAAATCCAGACTTAATAGTAATAGGAGGGGAGGAACCCCTTTTCATGGGAGTTTCCGATGCTTTAAGAGAAGAGGGTTTTTTTGTTTTTGGAGCATCTAGAAAGAACGCAATGATCGAGCAAAGCAAAGTTTTTGCAAGATCATTCATGTGGAGGAATGAGATACCTGGTAGGCTTTTCTTCCAAGCATTTAAGGATCTTAGCGAAGCAGAAGAATTTATGAAATATGCAGGTGATGTCGTAGTTAAGCCTGCTAGACAAGCAGGAGGGAAGGGAGTTAGGGTTATAAGAGATACTAAAGCTTATCTTTCCGAAGAAAAGAGCTCTGTAAAGATGAAAGTTGCGGAAGATGTTTACAAGCAGCTTAGCGGATATGATGATATCGATTATAAAATACTTCTTGAGCAGAGAGCTGAAGGTGTTGAATATACTTTGCATGTTATCTCTGATGGATTTTATTCGATACCTCTTCCAATAATTCAGGATCATGCCCACGCTTTTGAATATGACATAGGACCTGAAACTGGAGGTATGGGGTGCATTTCTGGTCCGGGCATGTATCCGCCTTTTCTAACAAAAGAGGAGTTCAACAAAACAAAGGAAATTGTAGAAAAAGTTCTGGAGAACTTGAAGAAGGAGACAAAGGAACCATACGTTGGCGTTTTGGCAGGACAGATGATGTTAACTTGGGTATGGGGACCTACTGTGATCGAATTCTACAGCAGATTTGGAGATCCTGAAATTAGTGCCTTATTGCCGTTAGTAGAGGGAGACTTCTTAGAATTCGTTGATAAAGCATCAAGAGAAAAGCTATCGAGTGCTAGCTTGAAATTCAAAGATGATGTTTCTGTAGTAGTTAAAGCAATAGCTCCGTTGGGTTATCCTTTATATAGAAATGAAGCATCAAACCATCCTATCACTATTGATGAGAAAAAGATTAGGAACCTCGGTTGCGAAGCTCTATACGGAAGTGTCGAACAAAAAGATGGAAAAATGCTGACAAAAGGGTCAAGAGCTATTGAGATAGTTTGCTACGACAGCAAATATGAAGTTGCATATGAAAAAAGCGAAAAAGCTTCAAATCTTATAGAAGCTGAAGATGGGTGGCCACTTTTTTACAGAAGCGACATAGGCTCGCTGAGCATGATAAGAGAAAGAACTAAAGTCGCTGAGAGGATGAGGAGGGCATACAAATATAGAGAGAAAAAGGGGTTGCTTGGAGAGTTCTTTGTTTGGTTGCCTGAGAAAGGGATCATTTCTAACCCATTATTAGGATTTAAAAAGGTGAGCGAAAGTGAGAAATAGCCTTCCACTAACTACTCTTTCAAAACCAATTAAAGTCATGCTATTGGGAAGCGGAGAGCTTGGGAAGGAGATTTCTATAGAAGCGCAGAGGCTTGGGGCTGAAACAATTGCGGTCGATAGATATGACTTCGCCCCCGCAATGCACGTCTCAAGTAAAAGATATATTGTTGATATGATGAACAAGGAGGCAATTAAGGCACTAGCATATAGGGAAAGACCTGATGTAATTATTCCTGAAGTAGAAGCAATATCATTTGAAGCATTAGAAGAACTCGAAGATGAAGGATTTGAAGTTATACCTAATTCGGATGCAGTAAGGATCGCAATGAATAGAATTGAGCTGAGAAATGTAGCATCGGTCCAACTTAACCTTCCTACAACGAGATATTTTGTAGCTGAGAATGAGGAAGAAGCTATTGAAGGTTGTGAAAAAGTGGGATACCCTTGCATTATAAAACCTGAAATGAGTAGTAGCGGGCATGGACATTTCAAAATTAAGGAAGGAAGCAAGGAAGAGATCAGAAAAGGCTACACCTATGCAATAGGTCATGCGAGAGGAAAGAGTAAAAGAGTTATTGTAGAGGAGTTTGTAGAGCTTGAGACGGAACTCACTGTTTTAGTTTATAGATATGAAAATGAAAGTGGAGGAATAAGTACTGAGACATGCGAGCCAGTTGAGCACTGGAGGTATGGAAAATATCACTACATCGAGTCATGGCAACCTTCAGTAAAGGATAAGAATATCCTGGCTAGTGCTAAAAGCATAGCTATTAAGGTCGCTAATAGGTTAGGAGGAAAAGGAATATTTGGAGTAGAGCTTTTCTTGACGAAAGATGGGAGAGTTCTTTTCAGTGAAGTTGCTCCAAGGCCTCATGACACAGGTATGGTGACTATGGTCACTCAAGACTTTAATGAATTTGCTATTCATGTGAGAGCTGCTTTAGGGCTTCCTGTTCCAAAAGTCGATATAATTTCTCCAGGTGCAAGCCTCGCAATTTATTCCAGCTTAGAAAATAGTTGGAGTTCCGTAATTGAGGGCGTATACAGCGCACTTTCAATACCTGGCGTAGGTTTGAGGATATTCGGCAAACCTTTCAGCTATAAAGACAGAAGAATGGCACTACTCCTGGCGAGAGGGAAAAATACGGAAGAAGCGCTAGAGAAAGTAAGGAAAGCATCGTCTTTTTTGAAAATAAAACAATAAGGAGGGGTGTAATTAGATTTGACCTGTAAGGGAAAAGTCTCTATAATAGTTGGAAGCGAAAGAGATCTACCTTTTTCAGAAAGGGCTTCAAAGATTTTAAAAGAAAATAGCATAGAGTTCGAAATAAAAGTTCTGAGCGCTCACAGGAATCCAAAAGATCTTGAAAATTACATATCAAATTCCGACGTAGACGTTTTTATTGCAATGGCTGGGCTGTCCGCACATCTCCCTGGGTTTATCGCTTCAAGAACAAATAAGCCCGTTATTGGAGTTCCATTAAATGTAAGTCTAGGAGGGTTGGATTCTCTGTTAAGCATAGTCCAGATGCCGAAGGGTGTGCCTGTGGCAACGGTTGGGATCGATAATCCTGAGAATGCAGCTCATTTGGCTGTGAGAATTATAAGCCTATGCAGAGGTGTTTAGATTGGGTCTGTACAAAGTCGAAGTGATTATAACTTATAGAAAAGAGCTAAGAGATCCTGAAAGCGAAATAATTCATAAAGACCTCATTTTAAAAAAAGGTTATGCTAACGTAAAAAAAGTAACAACTGGAAAATACTTTTCAATGCTCGTAGAATCAGATACCAAAGAAAATGCGATAAGTACTGTTAGAGAGCTTTGCGAAAAGCTTAGAATATATAACCCGATAGCTCAGGAAATTGAGGTGTTTGTGCGTGAATAAGGTCGCAGTGATTAGCTTTCCAGGAACTAATTGCGACCTTGACACGGTCTCAGCCATTAAAGAGCTGACTAGTTTAGATGCAGAAATAGTTTGGCATAAAGACTTCAAGGGTAAAAAATATGATGCGATAATAATTCCGGGAGGGTTCAGCTATGGTGATTGGCTGAGGGCAGGTGCTATAGCTGCGAGATCTAAGGCAATGGAAGAAGTTGTTGAAGAGGCAATAAACGGAAAGCCTGTCCTGGGAATATGCAATGGGTTCCAAATTCTTGTCGAATCTTCCCTTCTTCCTGGAGTTCTGCTTCCAAACGAGTTGGGAAGATTTATATGCAGATGGACTAGAGTGAGTATAGAGAACCCAAAAGGTCCATGGCTTAAGCTTGCCAATAAAGGAGAAAAAATAGACATGCCTATAGCTCATGCTGAGGGAAGATTCTACATTGATAGCGAAAAGTTCAAAGCTATTTCAAATTCCTCACCGATTATTTACTATGAAAACGGTTGGAATCCGAACGGAAGCTTTTATGATATCGCTGGCATAGGAAATGAGGAAGGCAATGTGCTTGGACTGATGCCACATCCAGAGAGGGCATATACAGAGATTCTTTCTCCTAGGGGCTTTCACGGAAATGGAGGCTTGTTCTTCAAAAGCCTTGAAGATTCTCTAAAGAGGGGATGGTAATGCCTTTAACGAAGGAAGAAGTTCAAGAAATAAAAAGTTTGCTAGGTAGAGAGCCTACAGGCGAAGAACTTGCAATGTTTGAAGCACAATGGAGCGAGCACTGCTCATATAAAAGCAGCAGAGACCTTCTGAAGCTTTTATATACTAGAGGTGAGCATGTAGTTGTTGGAATTGGGAAAGATGCTCCTGCGGTCGAGCTCTTCCCCGATACACTCGTAGTATTTAAAATAGAAAGCCACAATCACCCTTCTGCTGTAGATCCTTATAACGGCGCTGCAACAGGAATAGGAGGAGTGGTGAGAGATGTTCTCACCTTAGGGGCTAAACCTGTTGCTCTATTAGATCTTCTTTACTTAGGGGAACCTAAAAATCCTCACGCTAATTGGCTAATTAAAGGCATTGTAAAGGGAATAAGTGATTACGGCAATAGAATCGGAGTCCCTACAGTATCTGGAGATACGTGGTTTGATCCTTCTTTCAACACCCAGCCACTGGTCAATGTTGGGTGCGTAGGAATAGTTAAAAAGGAGAATTTAATGAAGGGAAAAGCGGAAAGTGGCAACTTGATCGTTGTAATTGGGAACCCTACTGGAAGAGACGGAATACTCGGAAGTAGCTTCGCATCAAAGTCGCTGAGCGGGGAGCCTGAAAAGGAGATCGGGGCGGTGCAAATAGGTGACGCGCTTACTGAAAAGCTCTTGATAAGTGCCATACTTGAAATGATAGAGAGGAAATTAGTAAACTATGTAAAGGATCTGGGAGGGGGAGGACTTACTACAGCACTCAGCGAAACGCTCTCAGAATTCTCCTTGGGGGCTGAAGTCAAACTTGATAAGCTACACCTGAGGACCAATCTCACTCCTCTTGAAATGCTCGTTTCGGAAAGCCAGGAGAGAATGCTACTTATAATTGATGGGAAAAATTTTGAAGATGTTAAGAAAATACTTGAAAAATATGAAATAGCTTATTCAGTCATCGGGACTTTAAACAATTCCGGAATATTATCAATATATTATTATGAAAATAAAGTCGCAGAAGTGCCGGCTAAAGAGCTTGCAAGACCAAAAAGCATTAAGAGGGAATCTAAGCCTTCTGATACGTCGCTTCTTGGGCTCTATCCTGTTCAGAATATCGATGATACAGACTTGGAAGGATCTATATTGAAGCTGATTTCATCTTTGAATATAGCATCAAAGAGGTGGATTTACGAACAGTATGATCATGAAGTTGGAATAAGAACCGTAATTAAACCTGGGTATGGAGATGCCGCAGTCCTCAGGTTAGGACCAGGAGATAAAAGGGGGTTTGCTGTAAAAGGAGATGGAAATCCTAGATATACTTTTTTAGATCCTTTTAAAGGTTCAGCGAACATAGTAGCAGAAAACTATAGAAATCTTACCGCAGTAGGAGCTGAGCCTTTAGCTATAGTAGATGAGCTTAATGCGGGAAACCCAGAAAAACCCGATCACTATTGGTACTTTGAAAAGATGATAAAAGGAGTTTCCTGGATGAGTGAACAATTAAACCTTCCTGTTGTAGGGGGAAAAGTCAGCTTCTATAATGAAGATTCTAAGGGGAAGATGATTAAACCGACTACTACTATTATTGGAATAGGAAGAATTGATGACGTATCTATTGCTAAAACTTTAGATTTCAAAGAAGCTGGATCTATTATCGCAATAGTTGGGGAAACTCTTCCTGAAATTGGAGGCAGCGAGTATTTGTATGCAATTCATGGAAAAGAGTTCGGTGAAATTCCTTATCCTAGACCCTTAGCAGAAGTTAAAGCTGGAAGCTTTGTGAGAGAGCTCATAAAAAGAAATATTCCTCTTGCAGTACATGATATAGGCTCAGGCGGAATTTCTGTAGCTATTATGGAAATGAGCATTTCAGGAAAAATCGGTGCAACCGTCGATTTATCCTTAGTGCCGAATAGGGGTTGCAAGACTTTGACAGAGGTATTGTTTTCGGAAAGCGGAGCCAGATACATCCTGGAAATACCGAGGGAGATGAAAGATACTGTCATACAAATAGCAAGGACATTTAAGGTTGACCTATCGTTTATTGGGATGGTCTCAGACAATAATAGAATTGAGTTTAAAAATGGGGACAGAACAGTTGCTTCACTAAGCTTACAAGACGCGGAAAAAGTTTACGAGAACAGCCTGCAGGAGAATTTGGGGTAATGTTGATGTGCGGAATAAGCGCATTTTTAGATGAAGCTACATTTAAAGAAGCGATTGAAGAGATCGCGATGATGCTTTATAGCTTACAGCATAGAGGCCAGGAAGCTTTTGGTATATCAGTTTTAAGCAAAGACAGAAAATTCCTCGTTATGCGATCTAGGCATCAGCTTTTCTCCCTGTTTTTAAAATCGTGGAAAAAGGAGCTGATAGAGAAAAAAGTGATCGGTGGAATAGGCCATGTCAGGTATTCCACCACAGGAAGTTACAGTGCACCAAGCCAACCGGTTTTGCTTGAATCTAACGATATAAAATTTAGCTTAGCTTTCAACGGAACAATTGCAAATTATAAAGAGCTTGATTCAAAGCTAGCAAGAAGAAAAGGTGATTACAGGATCTCCCCTAAAATTAAGAATAACGATTCTATAACTTTAGCCAACGTCCTTTATTCTCTGTACATTGACAATGAAAAAGACATAGTGGAAGCGTTAAGATATCTCCCCAACTATGTAATAGGAGGATACAGTATTGTTGTTGAAACCAACGAGCCTAGAATTGTTATCGCAAAGGATCCTTATGGATTTAGGCCTCTTTCGTACTCTTACGAGTCCGGTTTTTATGCAGCATCAGAGAATCCTGCACTTGAGCTTATAGGAAAGAAGTCTTGGAAGGAAGTTCTTCCTGGGGAAATAGTCTCTTATGATGGAGGAAAACTTGAAAGAATATATAGCGAAAGAAAAGTCGAGCCTGCGCCATGTTTATTTGAATACGTTTACTTTAGCAGATCCGACTCCGTTTTCAATGGAATAAGCATATATGATGCGAGAATTAATATGGGCAGATATCTTGCAGAATATGCTCCTGTAGATGGAGATGTAGTAATACCTGTACCTGATAGCGGCAGAGTGATAGCACTGGGTTATAGCAAAGCATCAGGGATCCCGATAGAAGAAGGCATAGTTGTTAATAAATACCTCGGAAGGGGATTCATCACTCCCCCGTTTCAAAGACCACTCGTTACTAAAATAAAGTACAATATTGTTGAGGAGGCTGTAAGAGGGAAGGAAGTTGTCTTGATAGATGATTCGATAGTAAGGGGCACTACAATGAGCGATCTTGTACCAAAGCTTAAATTAAAAGGCGCAAAAAAAGTGCATATAAGAATAGGCTCACCTCCTTATAAATGCCCATGCTATATGGGGATAGACGTTCCTACAAAGAGTGAAGTAATTGCTAAAAACGACGAAAAAGTGATCGCGAAAATGATTGGTGCCGACTCTCTCATATACAACTCACTAGATAATCTAATAAAAGCTGTACCGCTGAGAAACCTTTGTCATGCATGTTTTTCATGCAAATATCCTTTTTCTGAGAAGAGCTCATGTGAATATATAAAAATGTTGATAGATAGAGGAGGGAGAAATGAGATATAAAGATGCAGGAGTAGACCTGCAGAAGCATAACAATATTCACGAGATTGCGAAAATGCATGTTTTTAAGCTCAGCAATGAGCTGGGATCTATCATAGGAGGAGTAGGAGGATATTCACCTTACATGAGAATATTCGGAAGAGAATTAACTCTGCATGTAGACGGTGTTGGGACAAAGGTCCAAATACTGAGTAAGTTTAAAAAGCTCGATGTTGCAGGATGGGACTGCATAGCCATGAATGCAAATGATATGGCTTGCGAAGGTTTTAGGACGTTGGCATTTTCTGACTACATAGCGATGGATAGCGCAGACGAAGAGGGTTTTGAGGAGATAATTAAGGGAATGATAGATGCGTTGAGAAAAGTTAAGGCGCCTCTCCTTTCTGGAGAGACTGCTATAATGCCTGGAATCGTGAGCGGCAAGGATGTTGTATGCTTTGCTTTAGGGTCAAGAGAAATTGAATTCAAAAACAAAGCGAAGGAGGGAGATGTTGTTGTTGGAGTAGAGAGCAACGGATTGCATTCAAATGGCTACAGCTTAGTCAGAAAAGTAGTCGAAGAAAAAATTGGAGGTTATGATAGAGAAATAGAAGGTTTGGACTTAAAAGTTGAGCTCACAAAGCCAACATTTCTGTATTATAACCTCATCATTGAATCCATAGAAAAAGATCTAATTAACAGTGCAGCGCATGTGACTGGAGGGGGATGGAAGAAGCTTAAAAGAGTCTTAGGAGAAGTGTTAGATATGAACCTCTCTCCGCCCCCTCCTCCTCAGATATTTGAGGTTTTACTGAAATACGGGGAAATACCTATTGAAGAAGCATATAGCGTTTTCAATATGGGAGTCGGTTTAGTTTTTACTACTGAGAAAGAAAGCTTAGAAGAATTAATTGAGCTTATAGAAAGACACAGCTTTCGCCCAGTTATTTTGGGCGAGGTTTCCAAAGGCTCAGGACTTTTAAAAATAGAGGCGAATAAATATGGGAAGAATTTCGTCTTATGAAATTGAAAGAATTATAAAAAATAGTGGGAAAATAAGCGTATCTGCGGTAGCAAGCCATTCTGCACTGGATGTTTTCGATGGGGCTCACGATGAAGGGTTCAAAACGATTGCTATATGTCAAAAAGGTAGGGAGAAAACATATGAAAGGTTCATCTCCGTAATAAGTGAAGTTATTATATTAGAAAAATTCTCCGACATCGTAAAAAAAGAACACCAAAAGAAGCTTCAAGAAAAAAACTCGATATTTGTGCCGAACAGGAGCTTTTCTGTATATGTGGGGTATGATAAGATAGAAGAAGAATTTGAAATCCCAATTTTCGGTAATAGATTTATGCTCAGGTATGAGGAAAGAACTGGCGAAAAGAACTACTATAAACTTCTAGATAAAGCAGGAATAAGAAGGCCGAAAACTTTCGCCAATCCTGATGAAATTGATAGACCTGTAATTGTAAAAATGCCACATGCGGTTAAGAAGGTAGAAAGGGGATTCTTTATAGCTATTGACAGAGAGGACTTCTACAGAAAATTCAATAGGCTTGTTAACGACGGCATAGTCAATAAAGAGGATATAAACCATGCGTCCATAGAAGAGCTCGTCATTGGGTCACACTTCAATGTAAACTACTTCAATTCTATAGCATTTAATAGGAACGAAATAATCAGCATAGATAGAAGAATACAAACGGATCTAGACGGCTTTCTCAGGCTCCCTGCAGATATACAGCTTGATTTAAAGGAATTTATAGACGTTGAAATGATTGAAATAGGTCACGAACCTGTGACCATAAGAGAAAGCATGCTTGAGAAGCTTTTTGAAATCGGAGATAAATTTGTTGAAGCTTCAAGAGAAATTGAGTCTCCTGGAATAATAGGTCCTTACACATTGCAACTTATAGTTACGAAAAACCTTGAGCCTATAGTATTTGATGTCGCCACAAGAATCGGAGGGGGGACAAATGCATACATGGGAATTGGCAGTCAATATAGTAAGCTTTACTTTGGCAAGCCAATAAGCCTCGGCAGGAGGATCTCGATTGAATTAAAAGAATGCTTAACCAAAGGTTGTCTGGAAGAAATTCTTACTTGAGGTGAGAGAGATGAATAAAGATGTTATTTGCGTATTTGATTGGAGGTACGGATCTGATGAAATGAGAGAGATATTTTCTCTGAAGAATATTGTAAAGACATATATAAAAGTGGAAAATGCTCTTATGAACGGACTTATAGATGCAGGATTTGCCCCTCCAGCTTGCAGAGACTCAGTAGTTAAATGTGGGGGCAATATATCTCCAGAGGAAGTATATGAAAAAGAAAAAGTCCTTGGGCACGATATTGCATCCCTCACATATATACTTGGAGAAGTTTGCGGAGAGTGCGGGAAATACGTTCATTTGGGCGCTACAAGCTACGATATTGTCGATACTACATGGTCCCTACTAATAAAACAAGCTGATGATGTACTGATATCAAAGCTTAAGAAGATCATTGAAAAGCTTATTGAATTGGCAAAGAACTACGCCAACTATGTAGAGCCAGGCAGAACTCATGGGCAACATGCAGATCCTATAACTTTCGGATTCAAATTTGCAAATTACATATATGAGCTGACAAGGAGCCTGGAAAGGATTAAGGATGCGGAAAAAAGGACTGTGAAAATTAAAATGTCAGGTGCGGTTGGAACGATGGCTGCCTGGAATGGAAAAGGGCTGGAAATTGAAGAAAGCGTAAGCAAGCAATTAAACATTGAACCTCATCTAATAAGCACGCAGGTTGCTCCAAGAGATGGATTGGCAGAAGTTATTTCTTCTCTCGCTATTCTCGCCTCCCAACTAGACAGATTTGCCTTAGAAGTGAGGGAGCTTTCAAGAACTGAAATAAATGAAATGTATGAGTACGCTGAGAGAATAGGCAGCAGTACAATGCCTCACAAAAGAAACCCTGTCACTGCAGAAAGAATATCGGGTCTTGCAAAAATAATGAGAGCATTTGTGATTTCCACTCTTGAAAACATCCCTCTGATGCATGAAAGAGATCTAACCAATAGCTCAAGTGAAAGGGTAATTCTTCCTCACGCATACTTAACTATGGACCAAATGATGGATGACATGATTAAGCTTCTAAATACCTTATATATAAATACTGAAGCCGCTAAAAAGAACTTAGAAATTACTAAAGGAGCAACATTGAGCGAAAAACTTATGCTCCTTTTAGTTGAAAGGGGATTTGCAAGGCATGAAGCTCACAAAAAAGTCATGCAGATATCTAGAGCGCTGAAAGAAGGAGAGAGCTTAATAGATGCTGCGCTAAGAGATGAAGATATTTCCAAGTTATTTACTAGAGAAGAGCTGGAAAGAGAGCTGAAGCCCGAAAAATATCTTGGAAACTATAGGGAGCTCATCGAAAGAACCATAAGTTATGCAGAAAAGAGGCTTCATGAGTTATGAGTGTAAAAAGCTTAATCGAAAAATACGACCTTGAAAACCTTACTATTGCTACTTTGGCAAGCCATTCCTCTCTCCAAATAGTCCACGGAGCGAAAAAGGAGGGATTTAAGACAGCGCTTATTACGCTCCATGATAGAGAGCATTTTTATAGAAATTTCGAAAACCTCATTGACCACCTGATTGTTGTGAACAGCTGGAATGAAATTTGTACTGAAAAAGTAGAAAAAAAGCTGGAAAGCTTAAATTCTATTTTTGTCCCTCACGGAAGCCTTGTGGAATATGTTGGAATTAAATGTGCCGAGTCCTTCAAGATTCCTTATTTTGGGACGAGGAAAATGTTTAGAATTGAAGCCGATCAGTACAAGAAGATGTCCCTTTTATATCAAGCAGGCATCCCAATTCCCAAGGAATATTCTCTTGAAGATGATATAGAAAAGCCCGTGATCGTAAAATTGCCAGGAGCCAAAGGCGGAAAAGGTTACTTTATAGCAACATCGAAAAAAGACATAAAAGAAAAATTGAGCGATCTCAAAAAAAGTGGAATAATAGATGATGAGAAAAATGTGATAATTCAAGAATACGTAATAGGAACCCCTGCTTACTTTCATTACTTTTATAGTCCAATAAAGAACAGAATTGAAATACTAGGTGCAGATATAAGATATGAGAGCAATATTGATGGACTGAAGAGGCTACCATCCGAATTTGGTATTACAAACTTTATTGAGCCTTCATTTGTAGTTGTCGGCAATCTGCCAATGGTTCTGAGAGAAAGCTTGCTCCCTAAAGTATTAGATTACGGGGAGAGGTTTGTAAAAGCATCAAAAACTGAAGCGCAACCTGGTATAATTGGACCATTCAGCATAGAAACCATAATAAGGGATGACCTAGAGATTATAGCTTTTGAGTTTTCAGGCAGGATCGTAGCTGGGACTAACTTATATATTAGCGGAAGTCCATATTCATGGCTTTACTTTAATGAAGAAATGAGCATGGGAAGGAGGATTGCTAGAGAAATAAAAATGGCTAAAGAAAATAACAGCTTGGAACTGGTATTAACCTAATCATTTTTTAAAGATTTCTCTCTTTCTACTTTTTTTAATATATCATACCTCTCCAGATACTCATCATCAAAACAAAGTAATTTCTATAAGCATTTTCATGAAATAACACGTCAATCTCAAGTCTAGGCATTAACTCTGAGAACTCACCTGAGTAGCCAATAGTTAGCCACTAATTCTCTTGGCTATGGGACCTGTGATAGGCAGAACCCAAAACGCTGTTGAGGAAATATCAAATATTTTGAAGTTATCTGAAAAACATATTCTTTATTCGGGGGTTCAGGTTTTATATAAGTTCATAGATCAATATTATCCCCTCATCTCCATTCCCCTGCATCCCGATCCCGATTGGTTCTACATGTGGCTTAGTGGCTTCCGAGAGCAAGGTATTTGAGGAATATATTTTCTAGCTCAAATCAGATAATCAATATCAGCCCCTATAAACCTTTATGAAACTCAAAACACTTTGTCTAGGCTATCTTTTCTTTTAATTTCTCATCAGTTATTCTTATCGCGCTCCATAGCTGGAGAGATCAATCCGTTGGTGCTCTCCTTCCTGCTTCCATTATTTTCTTAACATCATTTTCAGGAATTTTCTTGTCTATGTATTTTCTTATCGACCTTCTAGAAAGAATTGCATTAAAAACTTCTTCAGAAATCTTCCTAACCAAGTAGAAAATTAAAGACTAGGTTTATATGTTTCTCTCGTGAACAAAATTGATGCTAAAATTCCAAATAATGAAACTCCTATGCTGACAATTATCATAGAACTGATGCTTAAAAAACCTGAGATGGTCTGCAATATAGCAATGCCGAAAAAGACCTGAACATTAAACATTGCTGTAGCTGTTCCTGAGTATTTTGATTGAACTTCTTCTCTTGCCATAACAGGAGCTACTATTTATAAAGCTATTGAAAGTCCAAGAGATATCATTGAAGCATAGAGCAAAATACTATTGTGTAAGTAAAATGAAATATAAATTAAAAACCATCCAATAAGTGAAGAGAGCGGAGTGGAGATTAAAATTGGCTTTCTCCTCTTTATAACATTATCGCTTATAAAGCCTACTATAGGAGAGAAAATAGTAGCCGTTATAGCAATTATCATAAGCATAATGCTTGCCTTTCCTATACTGAACCCAAACATTTCAGTTAGGTTCCTTTGACCCCATGTGGCTTGATATGCGATGCTAGTGCCGTATCCGGCTAAAGCGGCTATTCCGACACCCCATATGTGCTTTTCTGAAGCTATTTTCTTCATTTCGGCAAATCTTTCTCTTAGCTTAGAAGTTTTTTCTATGCTTCCTACATCACTCGATTTTTTAAAAACTAAGTAAGAAAGCAAGGAAGATATAGAGGCCAATATTAAAAGTGTTGTTGTGTAGCCGAACCTCTGAAGAAAAATCCTTAATGGATAAGTCGAGACTATTGTACTGAAGTTCCCAATCATTATTGCGAAAGAGGTTAATTTTGCTTGCATCGATTTGCTAAAATATAGAGAAAATGATCTCATATAAGAAAGAAATGCGACAGCTGCCGCAAAGCCTATTAAAGTCCTTCCTACAATTAGGCCAAACTCATTTTTTAAAAGCATAAGGATAGTACCCAATGAAAGTACTGCAAGCATGGTGGCACCTATTCTCTTAACTCCATAAGAGTCTAATAGTGGACCGGTTATAAGCTGGGAGGTTGCATATGCATAAAAGTATGCTGAAGACATTGTAGATAGAAGAATATTGGCATTTATGCCATAATATCGAGAAAATTCATCAACTTCAGGCTTCATAATACCAGTCATTGTCCTGTGAAAATATACTAGGGCATATGCAATCAATAAAATGATCATTATCGAATAATAACTGTTATTCGACCCCTTTGCAGTCAATTCAATCACTAATCTTTTTATTGATTAGAGTAGGTGTAAACTATTTTTTAATTTTCTTGTATTTATTTTTTAAATTATAATTCAATTCTTTTGCTACTTTCATCCGAAGAAGCCTTCTATATATCTTTTATATTTTTATAAAAATATATAAATTCTATAAATTTATGCAAAAAAGTATAAAAATAGCCAATTAAGAATAAAAAGTATAGAAATGGGGGAAGTGTATAAATTGTCAAATGCTTTCAGTGAACTTGATAGGGCAAAGCTGAGCTGGGGACACATAAAGGTAATGATCGTTTCTGGCTTAGGCTTTTTTACAGATGCCTACGACCTTTTTGTAATTGGAATAGTTCTCATGCTTCTATCTGGACCGTATCAAACTTCATTCCACTTATCAGGGCATGAGATCGGGGCTGTTGGTGCATCATCACTTGCTTTTGCAATGATAGGACAACTTCTTTTTGGGAAGATCGCCGATAAATATGGTAGAAAAAAAATATATGGAATTGAGCTTTCTATTTTGATAATTGGAGCGCTACTGAGTGCAATATCATGGAATTTCGAGTCACTTTTAATCTCAAGGATTTTTTTGGGTATAGGAATTGGGGGAGACTACCCAGTAAGTGCAACTATAATGAGCGAATATGCAAATGCCAAAGATAGAGGGAAGCTTGTAGGATTGGTATTCGCCATGCAGGGCTTTGGAGCAATAACAGCTGTGGTAGCTTCTGTAATATTGGTTTCTTATCTTCCTGCTGAAATTACTTGGAGAGCACTCTTAGCTATCGGAGCAATCCCTCCACTCTCGGTCGTCTATCTAAGAAGAAAAGTACCTGAAACTCCGAGGTATGCATTGCTCGTATCAAACAATCAAGAAGAGGCTAAAAAGGCATCCAAAATCATTATAGGGAAAGAGATAAGATTTAATGTAGGTAACAACGGCATAAATCACTTAACGTTCAGAGAGTTTTTGGAAAAATACTGGAAGTCTTTGTTTATAGCTTCTTTTGCTTGGTTTCTAATGGACATAGCTTTCTACGGAACGGGCATTTACTCATCTTTTATCGTCCCCCAAATGATTTCTGTAGACTCAATACATATGAAAATCTTAATATCGGGAATACCATACTTCGTTGGCGCCTTTGGATACTTCTTTGCAGCCTTCCTAATGGATTCACTAGGAAGGAAGAGGATACAAATACAGGGCTTTATAGCAATGGCCGCAATTTATCTAATCGTTGCACTATCTCTTGTTAGTAATGGGAAAGACGTATTGGGATTCTATGTACCTAAATATTTAGCATTTCTGATATACAGTCTTTCATTTTTCTTTATAAACTTCGGACCAAATGAAACAACATTCGTATTTCCAACAGAGCTTTTCCCAACGAAATATAGATCTACATCGCATGGAATTGCTGCAGCTACGGGAAAGGCTGGAGCGGCATTAAGTACATATTTATTCCCATTAGCTTTGGAATCTATAGGTATCAGGGGAGTTTTGTTTATACTGTCAGGAGTGTCAATGCTTGGAGCGATTATATCAATATGGCTAAAAGAACCTGCTGGCAAATCGCTTGAAGAAATTACGGAAGAGAAAGTTGCGATCGAAGTTCCAATTTCTGTTCCTCATCCATATTCTAACTAAAAAATCTTTATTTTATCTCATCAACATCAAAATATAAACTTTTATGAAACCCGAAACTGTTTGTCTAGGCTAAGGACAGAAAGAAGAAGGATGAGACAATAAGGTTTCGTATAAAAATAACCTTTATGAAAATTTTAAGTAAAGTAGTAATTAGCAAAAAATACGCTCTTAATAGACCCTATTTGAACGAAAATTCTTTTAGTTAAAAATAACAAAATTAATAAAATAGAATTGGTGTAAATTATGGGTATTTTTACTTTTGAAAAAGAGTATAATAAAAATGTTAGTCTGAGCGAAATTTTAGATAAGTTTTCCAACTACTTAAAAAATAACGGATGGCAAGTTCAACAAAAAACCGGAGTAGATAAAGCTATCCTTCAAGCGAGAAAGGGGGGGATATTGAGAGATCTATTTACTGCAGGAAGGGCGCTTACTTTCACTTTTGAGCAAGAGCCTGAGAAACTGAGAGTTAAAGTTGGAATTGGAAATTGGATCCAGAATATAGCTATAACAACAATTGAAACATTATTTTTGAGCTCACTTTTCTTACTAGTAGATATTCCGGAAATGCTTTGGAACAAACATATAGAAGAAGAGATTTTAAAAGAATTAGACAAAATAATTAACAATGCATAAAATTGAAGTGACGTAGTTGAAAATGTCCGAGCAGATTAGAATAGAGGGAGTAAGCATAAAATTATCTGAAAATAAGCCAGGAATTTACAAAATAACGATTTTTATAAAAAACGTTGGGGAAGTTAAAGCTGATATAAATAGCGCATATGTTTTCAACATCTATGGAAACGTATTTTGCTCTGAAATTTTAAACATTAGCCTTCAGCCTGGCGAAGTGAATACTATATCATTAGAGTGCAAGCTTGAAGAAAGAGCTCCTTATTTCGCAAAAGTAGCAACAAAAAAGGGACAGGAATCTCTTTACTCATTTAATATCTAGATATTTTCCTATTTTCCGTATTCCTTTTAACAGCTTCTCTCCTTCTAGTCATAAAGAACAAGGTTAGAAAGATTATCATTAAAGCAAAAGCAAGATTTATGCCAAAAAACTCTATTCCAAAATACTCTTTTGTCCAGCTCAAAGATTCGTAAAGAAGCTGAAGCTCTATAACTAAAGTTATCCCGCCAAACAAATAAACAAAGACCCTTCCTATATTTCCAGAGCTGGAATTTGATAACATATTAAATCTCTTTGAAATAAATCTCAGCATAGAATTTGTGGTGACTATGAAAGCCAACAGCACAAGAGAAGATCCTAATACTCCTATTATTGCCCGTATAATTATTTCTATAGAAAATGATAAATTAATATGTTGAAATATTAAGGAGAACATATCGCTAAGATATGAAACCAACAAAACAATTGCTACAAATCTCGTTAGTATCGCAAAAGTCCCAACAAGCGTCTCAATGCTGCTGAAATATAGCTTAGAAATTCCATCTAAGGCCTTTCTCGTATTAAGAGGAATGAACGAAATAAGTTTTAATGCAAAGGTATCAATTCTTGAAGATATAGCTCCACTTACAATTAAAGTCGACATAACCGCTATAGTTGATATGCCAACCATTTGACTTGCAAGCATTCCAGATGATGCCAGCGTATCTGCAAATATAATTCCGCTTTCTGCTATAGGGAAAAGGGTTAATGAGATGAGTGAGGCATTTTCAGGAGTCACTCCACCTAGAATCCCACCGGTAAACAAACCGATCATTCTTATTGGTACTGCCAGCATCCCTAAAATGATTCCATACTTTATTACTTTTATACTATTGAAAAGACCTATATCTGCTCCTAGAGAAGAGAAGTAAAATAACATACCAATCTCTTTCATCCCTACAAGCATGTCAGCTATCTCCCCCGCACCTAAAGTTGATGAAAAGGCGAGGCCCGAGATGAATGCGCCAAATAACGGAGGGAGACCGAAGTATTGAGAGATAGATACATATCCGAGAGCTATAGCGAGAGATAGAATAAACTTATTGGTTTTTTCCTGCACCAATGCAGAGCTGCTCAAAATCCTGAGTATTAAATAAGCAGAAGCAAACATAATTAGAGAAAGAGCTGCAATCTTTAAGAAAAGCTGGAACCCGCTAATTATCCCAACATTAGAACTGCTGAATGAAAAAAGTATTGAGAATAAACTGAACTGTACAATATCTTCCATGCTGAACTGCAAAGTAGCAATCTGCTTAATTTTTGTCCCCAATCTTCCTCTATCACTGGATATAAGATAGAAAGTGACCATAGAGCAGTTTACAAGGAGAAGAAAAGTAAAAAGCCTTTCAATTTGAGAAAAGCCCAAAGTAAAAGAAACGATGCTGCTCAGAGTCCAAATGAACGTTATAGATACTAATTCTATAGCTACAACTCTAGAAAAAGATGCCCGCAGTCCTGAAATGCTTATCGATGAACCAGCTTCGAAAAAGAAAAGTATCAAACCTATTTCTCTCAATGCATCTGTATAACTGAAGTCAACAGAAATATGAAAATGCAAAGCGATATACGCTATAATAATTCCTCCAAAAATATAACCGAGGATCCTTCCAAAGCCAAATCTCTGAAAAATTGAAGCTATGAATCCACTGACTGTCAGCAAAATCAGCACTGATAGCAAAGGATCCAATAGGCTTCCCTCATATAAGAACAAAAGTATTAAAATAAAAAAACTTTATCTATTAAATTGAATTCAAGCCTCGATCTTTCTCTTCTTTACTGCCCTATCAAAGACAAGCCAGTTGTTGTACCACTCCTCATTTTCCTTTTTTAAAAGCTCAAGAACCTCCTTCATTAAGTCCTTTGTCGCTATCTCGCTTACCCCTCTTTCAAGCAATCTGCCTTCAATTATTTTTGCTATTTTTCTAGCAACCTCAGGTGTCGCTCCAGTTTTTACAAGACTGACAATTATTTTTTCTGGCATGAACTCTTCTTTTTCTCCATTTCTTTTTAAAACTGAAATATTCATTATTCCACCATAAAGTTCTGTCTATAAAATATTAATGGATAACATAATAATAAGTTTTTAAAAGCAAAATTCTATTCGTAGCTGAAAGCGAGAATACGTTGGTAATCTTTATTAGTATTATTTTTTATAAATAATAACCTGGTAATGTAAAGGAAGATGCGACATGATACCTGAAGAGCTTGTCTCAAAGTATGTGACCCCTTCAATAAAAGGGCTGATTATACATAACTTAGTAAAAAGAGGGTATGGACAATTTAAAGTTGGAAAACTACTAGGAATATCCCAACCTATGGTTAACAAATACTTAAGCGTAAATGAATCCATATATATTGAAAAACTGAAAAAAGTTGGGATAAATGAGGAAGAAGTAAGTAGGCTTGTAGAAGTCCTTTCTGAAACGCTTCACGACAACAGACCGTTTGATTATATAAAGTTGCTCCATTCGTATACTGCTTCATTATTAGAGAGAGGCGTGCTATGCAATTTTCATAGAAAAATTTACCCAATAATTCCAGGTGATTGTAATATATGCCTAACATCGCATAAAGAAAAGAAAGATATCTTAATAGATGAGGTTAGAACCGCTTTTGAGTTGTTCAATTCTAACCCTAATAGTTATCTCCTCATTCCTGAAGTTGGTTCTAACATTGTGGCATTTCCAGAAAGCGGGAGGTCTTATATAGAAGCAGTCGGCTTTTCTGGTAAAATTGTAAACATTGGAAGCAGAGTTATAGCTGTAGGAGAACCGATGAGGGGAGGGAGCAGGCACACAGCGACAGTTCTTTCTAAAGTCAAAAATAGGTTCAATGAAGTGTGTGGTGTCATTGTAATAAGATATGATAGAAAGATAATTGAAAAAATGGATCGTCTTGGATATAAAATTTCTAAAGTTAAGCCGCATAGCTCTATGGAGGAATTTTACCTATATCTTGATGAGCTGTTAGGAGAGCTTAAAGATCCCCCTGATGTGATTGTAGATGAAGGCGGAGAAGGGATAGAACCTGTCTGTTACATATTTGGAAAAAATGCAATTGACGCAGTTAAAAAAGCTCTAAACACTATTTAATTTATTATCTGCATACTATTGATTTCTCCTTATACTTTTTGCAGCATAAGTGGCAATAAATCCATAAACTGCACCGCTAACCATTGATGCAATCACCCATAGAGACATCTCAATGCTACTTCCAATTGTCCCAAACAACAAAGCATCTAATGCCACTGCAACAGGTCCGGCGGCAATCGCTGAAAGAACTCCAGAGATAATATCCCATCTTTTATATCTGAAAAGGAAATATACAAATTCCGATGCGAGTCCCTGCAAAAGCCCGTAAATTATGTTAGTTATTCCGCCTGCTGGAGCTATTAAAGTTTCAACGAATGCCCCTATTACTTCCCCAAATAGAGCTGAAAGAGGCTTTCTTATAAGCGTGGCAGCAAGAGGAGCACCTATAAACCAAAGGCCGTATGAAGCCAATCTTGCGCCAACTGGACCTCCTACAGCTTCAACTGCATAATAAATTGACCATGATCCAGCAAATATAATTCCTGTTACTACACCAACGAGTGCTAAAATTGCGAGGTCAATGCCTGTATAGCTTGTTTTCTTCTTTTCTTTTTTCTCTGCACTGTTCATATGAGACCATCAAAACATTAAATGTAATAATAAGGATATAAAGTTATTGATTGTAAAGTTATAAAAATTTTACAAATATAATCGCAATCGCCCATTCTACTGCAATTAAACTTAGTATAAATATATCATATATAGAAAGTTTCTCCTTTTTTATCCTCTTCCTAAGCTTTACGCCTCTAAGCTCTGCAGAAATTCCGCTCCACTGGGCTCTTTCATAGCTTACATTTAATATAGAAATTAAAACTTCTTTTAAGATTAAAGGATTGAGTATATTTGTACCAGCCTTCCTCTCTTTTCTGGCTATCTGAAGCTCTCTGTAGTCTCTAGAAATTAATGGAAAAAGCCTAAAAGCGTGGGATATAGAAAATGCTATCCACGGCGGCATTCCAAGGTCTCGCTCTAAAGACCTGATCAGCTCTCTGGAACCTCCACTCATACCCAACATGAAGAGAGTTGAACCGATTATTAGGAAGAACCTTAAATTTACAAGCAAAAAGGATGTTAATGCGTTGTACCTAACAGAGAGCCCTCCTATTTTAAACAACATAGGACCGGTATTGTGAAAATAGATGCCGTTGATGAGGGCCCCCCACGCGTTTATCATCAAAATAACAAAAATAAGCTTCATTGGAAGGGTCTTCCTTCCATAGCAAATACCTAATATGAAATTCAACAATGAGGGTATTAAGAGAGAGCTTGGCAAATTAAAAACAAATGCCATAATTGATACCGCAATCGCATATATGAAAAGCATAGAAGGCTTGATTTTTCTATGCTCCATGACTTACACCTGAAATGGTCTCTAGCTTTTTCGCTTCATCAATAGGATCCACTTCTTTGATACTTCCATTATATGTAGCATAAGCTCTATCTGCAATTTCAGACAAGACTCTTGGATCGTGAGTAGAAATCAGGAAAGAAGTGCCTTTTTCTTTAAGCTTGATAACATTGCTGAAAAAATCAAATAGCATAAACTTGTCAAGTCCAACAGTAGGTTCATCAAAAAGAACGATTGAAGGTTCGTAGCTCCATGCTATTACTGCAGAAAGCCACCTCCTTTGCCCAAGGCTAAGCGTGTAAGGTGAAGAGTTCTTTCTGCTTTCATAGAAGTCGAGCAGTGCTATTAATTCATCCTTTCTCTTTCCGGTCTTTTTCGATAGGAATTCGAGCTCTTCTTTCAAAGTGTTTTTTATAAACAAATAGTCAGGAACTTGAGGTACATAAAAAGGCTTGACATTCTTTCTTTCCGCATAAATTTTTATCTCTCCACTATATTTTTTATGAAAGCCTGCGATAGTTTTTAAGAGAGTTGTCTTCCCGGAGCCGTTTGGACCTACTAATGCAACAACCTCTCCCCTTCTCAAATCCAGATCAATATTTCTCAATATGTAGTCGCTTTCGTCATACCAGCATTCAACCCCTCTCATTTCTAGAATTTTTTCTCTCCTATTTTCATCTTTTTTCTTCTTGGTTTCAGAAACAGGATAAGAATCTACACCCAAAGAATCTAATTTTTCCAAAAATTCAGGAGAAATAGTGATGTCCTTGAAATAAGTGGTATCTGAATTTTTTCCCAATACTATAAGCTCAGATGCCATATCAATAAAATATTTTACTTTATGTTCTACCACAATAATGCTTTTTCCCATCCTTATTTCGCTAGCAATAAAATTTCTAACATCATTAATACCCCATGGATCTAAAGATGCTGTAGGCTCGTCGAATATAATTATAGGGGGATCATGAGCTATTGCAGAAGCCAATGATAGTCTTCTTTTCTCTCCTCCGGATAGGTTTTCAACATGCTCAAACATCTTTTTCTTCAAACCAAATGTTTCTAAAAGGTTTTCCGTCTTTTTCTTTGCTTCACTTTCTTCGAAGCCAAAGTTTTCAAGTGTGAACATCACTTCATCAAATGGCGTTGGCATTAAAAGTTGCCTATCAGGATCTTGAAGGACAAAACCGAAGATTTTGCCAGAAAATGAAAGCGGCTCATCTAGCTTCAGTATGTCTGTTGAACGGTAAATAACTTTTCCATCAGCCCATCCTTTTAATAAAGATGTAAGCACGCCAGTAATAGCAAAAAGCAAAGTAGTTTTTCCAGAACCTGAATGACCTCCTATTAAAATGAGTTTACCGCTTTCAGCATCAAAACTGATATTGTTCAGTATTTTTTCGCTTTCATTATAACCAGCAGAGTTTATACGTACACTTAGCATAAAAATCAGCAATGATACTATTATCTTTTTATTGATAAATATATTATTATAAAAAAGATTAAAAAATTAGATCCTTTTGATTACTGCTTCAGGGAATTCTCTGAGAACTTCCTCTAAAACCTTTTCTGAAAAAACTTCCAGCTTATATACATTTAAAAATTCCATAGTGAGGTCTACTACCGTCATGTTCTTTTCTAATCCCAAAAGAACAGTTGGTTCTGATGACAGCTCCCCTTTTATCTTTGAGACTATTTCTTTAACTCTCTCTAAAGCCTCCAATGGCTTCACTGTTTGAGGGATGTAGATTCTTACTCTATACATATACCCTATGGGGGTCGTTCTGTTTATAATTATTGAATTGATCAGTCTTATATTTGAAATAAAGATTCTCTCCCTTCTAGCTGTTTCCAAAAATATGCCATTGTCCTCAATGCTTATAACCCTTCCGAAAATGCCATCAACTTCGATCCAGTCCCCTATTTTAAAAGACTTTGTTCCTCTTAGCAAAAATTGAATCCCCCAGTTCCTAAGGACGTCAGCAAACGAAATTACTATAGCTAAGCCCAGCAATAAGATAATAACACTTTAAAATGCTTTGGAAGATAACTTTTGCTCCAAGTTTTTTCGCAATAGCAGGTGTATTATCAACGCTTCCTCCGTCCACTAAAATGATTTCCCTTACGTTCTTTGCTTTTTTTGCAGTTTTTACAGAATGTGCAATGAATTTTTCTTCATCTTTCGCTGGAAAGATTACAGAAACTTCTTTCATCTTCGATCTTTTAGATATTTATATTTCATTAATAATTTTTTTAGCTTTAAATGTTTTCTCTACAAGCCAAGTATCTATTTTAATAGTTTTTCCATTTTAATATTAGTTGATTGCTTATTTCACGAGAATGAAAACACTGACCTTCTCTCGCGTCTGGTCTGAACTTTTATCTTCTTCGCAGATGAAATATCTATTTACAAATGAATGAAGGGAGCCAGTAAACTCCCTAAAAGAAACTTATTTCCAAAGGAATGAGATGAATCAGTTTAAAATTTATATTCTTAAAAAGCAATATACTGTGTTTAGCTCCTTTTATGAGGTGTTTTTATGAGTGAGGAAGAAGAGGTAGAAGAGGTAGAAATTGAAGAGGAGGAAGAAAAGGAAGAAGCATCTGAAATGGAAGAGGAGGAAAGCTCTATAGGTTTTGACATATCTCCGGACGAAATCAATACAATGATTGAAATAGTAGAGAAAATTGAACAAGCAAGCGAGGGAAAAATAAGCAAAGAAGATCTCAATAAGGCTTATGGAGAGCTCATTTCACACAAAGCTAAAGAAAAAGAAAAGAAGGAAAAGAGCGAAAGAAAGAAGGAAAAAAGCAACAAAAGTAAAAAAGGCAGAAAACCAAAGGCTAAGAAAAGTTAAACGTCATTGACAAATTTCACGTATTTCTTTAAATTATTAATGACGCGAAGGAAATTGCTGTAATTATCGCTGGAATAGAGAAAAATATAGGACCCTCTCCAAAAGTGAGCATTAATCCTGATAATACGCTTCCGATTAGATTTCCAACTTCTCTAGCCATATAATAAGAATGGTTTCCGTATCCGCTTGTAAGCTCTACAAAATAGTTATAGAGAGTAGAGTTTATAATTGAATACATTATGAGAGAGAATGCAATATATATTGGAAGGAATTGCGGATTTCTCGCAGCATCCAGGAAAAATATGAACCAAGCGCCTCTTATAAGTATAGAAAATGAAGCTAGTGAAAGGCTTTTGACTTTTGTTGATGATAGCATCAAGAGAACTAAGCCCATTAATACATACGCAACTCCATTTGAAAGCCACATAATATGCATAGGAACACTTGATCGCAGAACAATAGGAAGTGCAGTAATCATGTAGTTTCCAACTAACGTTGTTCCAAGAATTGCTATAAGTATGGAGATTGAGCTTTTGCTTTTTCTTATGCCTTCAAATTTTTTGAGGTAATAGCTATTGCTTATCAAATCTGAAGAAGTAAACCCACCGAGATAGAAGTTTATCCAGTTGAAGCTTTGCGAGAAAGCGTGAAACTTCCTCTCAAATCCGAATGGTATGGAAGGCAACGAAAGAAAGAATAATATTGAAAGAATTACAGCTATGAGCATGAATATATCTAAAGATAAGCCTAAAAATACTCCTCCTATTAGGATTAAAAGAACTCCTCTTGTTATATACGAAATCATGTTCTGAAGAATTGATTTTTTTGACCACTGAGAGCTGTCATTCATTTCAAATATCGTGGTAGTAAGGGAGAGCGTCGAGCTTGAATTGCTAATGGCATTCAGTAAAAATGCTATAGTTACAGATAAAAAACTGTGAACATAGAGCAAGACAAATGAAGTCGCCATAGTAATAACTGAAATTGCACTTAGCAATTTATTATCTTCTGAATCTGAAAGAGGAGAAAGTATTTTATTTGACAGAATAAAAGTTACGCTCCACATAGCAGTAATGAATCCGTAAACTTGAGAAGATACATGAAAATTATATGCTATATAAGTTGAAAGTGCGCTGTTTATAAATGAAAGAAAAGACAGCGATATAGTTCCAATAAAAAACCACATCAGCTAATCCACCGTAATAATCAATTTAACGAAAATACCTTTAAAAGAAAAAGACCTTTTCCTTTTTTCATTATTTATTTTAAAAAACAAAAAAATTATGGCAAGACCGAACTCAATAACCATATCATGTATATCGGAATAAATACCAATGATATTGTATTTAATAATTTAATTACTATATGTAATGATGGCCCTGCAGTGTCCTTTAATGGATCTCCAACGGTATCTCCAACTACTGCTGCTGCATGCGCAGGTGATTTCTTTCCTCCGAAATGACCAGCTTCTATGTACTTTTTAGCATTATCCCACGCTGCTCCTCCCCACATCATTAAAATTGCTAAAGTTACAGCACTTGCAGTTGCACCCACAACTAGAGCACCAACAGCAGCTCCTCCGAACAAAATTCCTATAACCAAAGGCGGCAATATGACTGTTAGTGCGGGAGAGATCATGTTTCTAATCGCATATTGAGTGCTAATATCAACCGCTCTATAGTAATCAGGCTTTTCCTTCCATTCTAATATCCCTGGTCTCTCCTTAAACTGTCTCCTGACCTCTTCAACCATCATCCATGCTGCCCTTGTCACAGCATCTAATGCGAAAGAACTGAACAAATATGGAATCATTGCGCCTATTAAGAAGCTCAGCATTATATCAGGTCTAATCAAAACTAGCCTGTTGATAAATTGCTGCATAATTACAAGGAAGTTCTGCATATTTATTTGAGCAATTCCACTAACTAGCTGAATTACCGAAGGATCTCTCGCAACATAATCTTGAACAAATGCCTGAAATAGCAGTAAAGCTGCAAGAGATGCGCTTCCCATCGCAAATCCCTTGGTCAAGGCCTTTGTAACGTTTCCTAAAACATCAAGAGGATCGAGCCTATTTCTAACCTCTTCTTCCAGTCCAGCCATTTCAGCGATTCCACCAGCATTGTCAGAAATAGGTCCTGCACCATCGAGAGTCATTATGATCCCTGAAAGCGATAACATTCCTAATGTAGCTAAAGCGGTTCCAAAAATTCCGTAAAGGAATTTTTCTATTGGAATGCCTGCTATTGCCAATGAATTAGAAGTCGAAGGAAGTGGCATATGCATGCCTATCATGAAAGCAATAAGAAGAGCTGATGAAATTACGATAATAGGCACGAATGTCGCCCTCATTCCTATCGTGAGCCCTTTCAGAATTGTCAAAGCAGAGCTGGATTGCGAGACTTGAGCTATTTCAACAACTGCTTTAGATTCCCTACCGGTATAATAGTTCGTAGCTAGCACTATTATAACAGCAGAAATTATTCCTATCAGCGATTCTGAGAGAAGATATCCCCAATACTGCCTAAAGAAAAGAATATATACGATCGCGAATCCAATTAATGCGACAACAGCTGTTACTATAACCCCGTTCCTCATGGGCTCAATCGGGTCATTAAACTTCTTCTGGGAAGCTGCTGTTACAACTCCTGGTATAGTTGAGATTATCTTTACAGCTCCTATCAGCAATGGCAATAGCATGAATTTAATAGCCGTATCCTGGGAAGTTCCTGCATTAATCAATATAAAGTAAACTGCCCAACCAACGATCATAGAACCTAGCAGTTCTGCAGTAATAGATTCGAAAATGTCTGCCCCTCTTCCCGCACAGTCACCAACGTTATCTCCGACCTGGTCTGCTATTACGGCCGGATTTCTAGGATCGTCTTCAGGTATTCCCGCTTCAACCTTTCCAACAAGATCTGCACCCATGTCCGCAGCTTTTGTATATATTCCTCCTCCAACTTGAGCAAATAATGCCGAAAGGCTTGCCCCAAAAGCAAATCCTGCCAAACTGTCAAGTACAATTCTTATGCTTAAAGGATTGCTACCGCCTACAAAGAAAGAATATACTAGATAGAGCAGAGAGAGCATAAAGACGCTCATTGATGGCACTAAAAATCCTAGCACACTTCCTCCTAAAACTGCAGTCCTGAGCGCTTCCCAAGTTCCTCTCCTTGCGGCCTCGGTTGTTCTCACATTAGCCTTTGTTGATGCATCCATACTTAAAAACGCTGCTGTTACAGATGATGCACTACCCAAAACTACTGAGACGGCAATAAGAATGGACTCTGAAATAACTTCGCTTCTCATTTCCGGATGTTGTGGCAAAAGCTTCACATCGTACCCGATGTAAACGCTGATACCAGCAATAACAGCCATAATAAAAGAGAACACAATTATTGTTTTTAATTGCCTTTTCATATATGCAGAAGCTCCTTCTCTTATCGATTTCCATATCTCGACCATTTTTTCCGTGCCTGTAGGTTGCCTTCCAATCCAGTTATAGATATATAAAGCACTTATTATTCCTAGAAGACCTGCAATTAGACCCACATATACGAACAGCACTTTCATTTCACCAATGTTTAAAACTGTAATTACCTTGAAAAAATAAAGCCGAATGGTTAAAAAACTTAATCTTTTTTATCATTTGCTGTTTTTGCAATAAAAATTTTTCCTTTTTCAATTTTTAAATATTAAAATTTATTCATTTTTTAATATTAATAATTATTATAAAATTTAACTATTTTTATTTGAAGTAGCTATAAATTGCACTTTTTTTAAATATTTGCACCTGCAATATTTAACAAGGTGAAAAAATGAGCAAACATTACCACCATCATATGCATTCCAACAAGAAAAGACTCGAGGAAAATTTGCTTCTTGAATTGGCTCAACTCAGCAACGAAGATGTTATTTTGGACATAGGATCAGGAGACGGTTATTATTCCTTCATATTTTCTAAACATGCAAAGAAGGTCTACGCTATTGATAAAGCATATATGGATGAAAGCCTTATGAATAGCTTAATTCAAGAGGGTAAAGAAAAGGGCATTAGCAACTTGGAATTTTTGGCGAAAGACGTTTGTGAAGGCCTAGAAATAAAGTATTTCAATTTAGCGTTTTTCTCTAATAGCTTTCATGATATAAATTGCAAAAAAGAGTTGCTTAGCTATTTATATAAAAATTCTGCTGAAAATGGAAGATTACTGATAATAGAGTTTAAGCCTTCAGATTCATGGTTATTTGGTCCTCCACCTCATATAAGAATAAAACCAGAGGATCTCGTCAAAATGGCAACTGAAGTTGGCTTTAAATTAGACAGAATGATCGAGAGAGATTCTCAGTATATTGCAATTTTTAAAAAAGAAAAATAGTTCATCGAAGAGAGCGAAAAATTGGGATAAATGATCTTCTTTACCTTTTCCATAACTATATCTAATGATTTTTGTATTTATTTGTATATCAAAAAACTTTATTCTAAAGATATTTCGCACTTTTGATTTAAGTAGCGCCGGGGGCGGGATTTGAACCCGCGCTCCCCGTATGGGGAACTGGCTCTCCAGGCCAGCCCCTTAGTCCGCTCGGGCACCCCGGCTCAAAAACTAAATACTTTTTTCTCCCTTATAGCTTTATCCACTTCTTCAAGATCTTTGTGGCTATCAATGCTTTTCCAGTATATGTCAAAATACTTTTTCCCCTTTAATTTATTTTGTTCTGCAACTTTCGGAAAAGTTTCCTTCTCAATATCCCCTTTTTTTGGAAGCATTTCAAATATTTCGCTTTTTAGTAAGTACACTCCGGCATTTATCCATATGCCCTCTATCTTTGGCTTTTCTCTGAAACCTCTTATATGACCGTTGGTATCTACATCGACAACTCCATACTGGCTTTGAAGAGGAGCGAGAGCAATTACGCCAATCTCATCCTCCAAATCGCTGACCATTTCATAAGGGTTCAGGTTCGTTATAATATCTCCATTTACAACAAAGAAATATTTTTCATCTTTCATTACGTTATAAGCATTTTTAATTGCTCCTCCAGTTCCTAAAGGCTCATTTTCAAAGGAATATTTTATTTCAACTTTAAGCTTTTCACCATTGCCAAAATAGCTTTTTATAATCTCGCCTAAGTATCCAACTAGAAGGACAAATTTTTTTATACCAAGGCTTCTAAGCCAAAGCATCTGCCACTCTAATATGGGTCTTCCTCCAACCTCTATCATTGGCTTAGGAATGGAGTCTGTTAAAGGTCTCAGCCTTTTGCCATATCCTCCCGCAAGTATTGCAGCAGTTTCTACTTTCATAGTTTTCACCGCAGTTAATCTAATATTAAAACTCTCATCGACAATTTAAATCAAATTCGAACACTTCAACTATAAAATATTTTAATCTATTTAAATTTTAAGATACTTTTATACAAAAATAATGTGGCGGTAAGCAAATGGAAAGGATGATTCTAATCGCTAGAGCGCAAGATGTCAGCGAGGAGACCGCTCTTGGGCTGAAAAAATGCATTGATGACTACAGCATAAAGTCCTTTCCTCTGATAAACCCTTTAATATATGACACTAGGGCTTTCAATTGGTCTGAAGGTAAGTATACGGAATTAGTTATCAAGCTGTTAAGAGAGCAACTTTCTTTTGAAGAAGTCCCAGCTGTGATAATTGTAGGAGATTTAATTGATATAAAAGGATATGCTTGCAACAAAGCTTTAAAAGTATGCTTGCTTCAAAAAGATTTTGTAAAAACCGATGGTGTCATAAAGGAAATTTTAAGTGCTTTAGAATTTTTTTAGATCAGCTCAATTTCGATATAAACGTCTTCTGGCACTCTGACCCTCATTATCTGTCTCATAATCCTTTCGTCACTTGCTATATCTATAAGCCTCTTATGTATCCTCATTTCCCAGTGCTCCCAGTGTTTTGAACCTTCACCGTGAGGTAATCTAAGAACCGGAACTACCAACCTTTTAGTTGGAAGGGGCACCGGTCCTCTCATCTTTACTCCTCCTTTCTCTGCTATAGCCTTTATTTGGCTTGTAACCTTATCTAGCGATTCAACATTCGCACTCCATAACCTTATCCTTGCCATTGTAGCCGGCATAAGCTTCACTCCCAATTTTTATTTAAGATAAAAAAACAAAAACTTAAAAATATTTTGGATTTTAGCATTCGATAAAAATTTTATCCCTTTATCTGAACCTGTTCAGGCACTACATCAGTTATTACTCCAATGCCTATCGTCTTGCCCATATCTCTCATAGCGAATCTTCCTAGTGCTGGGAACTCGGAGAACTTCTCTACAACCATCTGCTTAATTGGCTGGAACTTCACAATTGCCGTATCTCCCTGCTTTAGGAACTGCGGGTTCTTCTCAGCCTCTTTACCAGTCCTTGGATCTAGTTTTGATACCAGCTCGGTTATCTTAGCTGCAATGCTTGCAGTATGTGCATGAATAACTGGTGTATAGCCAACTGTTACGGCTGATGGATGCCAAATTATGAAAAGTCTCGCAGTGAATTCCTTTGCAACTGTTGGCGGATTGGTTAAATGTCCTGCTACGTCTCCTCTCTTAATATCGGTCTTTGTGACGCCTCTCACGTTGAATCCTATGTTGTCTCCTGGCTCTGCCTTTTCTATCTGCGTGTGGTGCATCTCGATGCTTCTGACTTCTCCAACTATTGCTGGAGGCATAAATACTATCCTATCTCCTTTCTTCAGAACTCCCGACTCAACTCTTCCTACAGGAACTGTCCCTATACCGCTTATAGCATATACCGCTTGTATTGGAATTCTTAATGGCTTATCAATTGGCTTTGGTGGAATCTGAATATTGTCTAAGGCTTCTACCAGAGTGGGGCCGTTGTACCAAGGCATGGCAGGGCTTCTCTCTATTAAGTTGTCTCCGTTCCAACCGGATATAGGTATAAACGGAATCTTCGATATATCAAATCCCAGGCCCTTCATAAATTTCTGAAGAGTGTCAATTACTTGTTTGTACCTTTCCTGGCTATACGGTGGCTCTGTTGCATCCATCTTGTTTACTGCAACTATTATCTGTTCAATTCCCATTGTTTTCGCAAGTATTAAGTGCTCTCTTGTCTGTCCTTCTGGGCTCATTCCAGCCTCAAATTCTCCTTTTCTCGCAGAAACGACAAGTATTGCAGCATCAGCCTGACTTGCACCGGTGATCATATTCTTGACGAAATCTCTGTGCCCTGGAGCATCAATTATAGTGAAGTAGTACTTTTTGGTTTCGAATTTCATAAATGAAAGATCTATTGTTACTCCTCTTTCTCTTTCTTCTTTTAGGTTATCGAGCAACCATGCATATTTAAAAGACTCTTTACCTTTCTTCTTTGCCTCTTCTTCTAGCTCGGCCAGCTTTTTAGGATCTACATAACCTAATCTGTAAAGTATGTGCCCTACAGTAGTGCTCTTTCCATGGTCAACATGTCCGATTACTACTAAGTTAAGGTGAGGTTTTTCGCTCATTGGGATCACTCTCACTGTGTTTTTAATTTTTACATTAAAGGATATTTAAAACTACTATGATATTTGATATATGGTGTTATAAGTTTTTTGAAAATAATAAATTTTTCAAAAAAGCTTTTTTACCTAGAGCTCAAAGCTATTCTTTCTACTTCTTCTTTCTTCGCTATTGAATAGCTCTTTGGATCATTGTTGGCTACTGCAATGATCTCATCAGCTAAGCACTCCTCAATTGGCTTAGGTCCGTTGAATGCACAGTTTCTGGCACCATCAGTTATATTTCTAAGAGCTAAGTCGACTCTTCTCTGAGGAGCGACATCGACGGCGACATGGTAGATGATCCCTCCGTACATAATTCTCGTTGTCTCCTCTCTAGGAGCCGCATTTTCTATCGCTCTAACTAGAACCTGAAGTGGGTTCTGTTTTGTTTGAAGGTAAATTATTTCAAATGCATTTTTTACAATATTGTAAGCGAGGTGTTTTTTCCCCATGTTTCTTCCGTGCTTCATTAGGTTGTTTATGAGCCTCTCGACTATAGGTATTCTCGACTTTCCAAATCTGACATGTTCATGCCTTCCCCCGGTATGAGGAAGGAACACCGGTCTAAGAGATATGTACTTTTTCAGGCTCGGGTCTCTGATCTCTATTCCTTCATAACTCCACTTATCGAACAGTTTTATTTCTACAGCCTTAATCTCCTCGTTTTCTGCCAATACAATCACCATTTTAATGAACTTAAACTACTGAAACTAATTAGTTTTAAAGCTTTTATAAAATTACCTCTAATAGTATCGAAGCTTTAAAACTAAAAATGATTTATAAACATTCAACCTCAGTGATTTATCTAGTAGTTTTTAATGGTGTTATTTAATTATACAATTATGTAATCTCGTTAAAATGGTTTTCAGTCGAAAGTTTTTTATATTCGATGATTCATTAAATAATTTTCAACAATTGATTTATTGAGTTTCAACAAAAAATAAAAATGGTGTACCGCTTGGTTAAAATTATTGATACTACTTTAAGAGATGCTCACCAATCATTAATTGCGACAAGACTTTCTCAAGACGACGCTAGAGATATTGCTGAAATAATAGATAGAGCTGGATTCTACAGCTTGGAGGTTTGGGGAGGAGCTACATTTGACGTTGATGTAAGATATTTAAAGGAAGATCCTTGGAGCCGGCTTAAAAAAATCAGGGAAGTGGTAAAGAAGACTAAGCTACAAATGCTTTTGAGAGGAAGGAATTTAGTAGGTTATAGAAAGTATCCCATAGATGTCTCAAAGGCATTTATAGAAAAGGCATATGAAAACGGCATAGATATCTTCAGGATTTTCGATGCTTTAAATGATATAGACAACATTGCGGAAGTTATAAAAATTGCAAAGCGGACGGGTGCGATAGTTCAGGGAGCATTGAGCTACACTATCAGCCCAATTCATACAGTTGACTACTATGTTAAACTTGCAGAGAGCTATTTAGAAGCGGGGGCTGATTTAATAACAATCAAGGATATGGCAGGACTTTTAGATCCTTCAACCGCGAGGAGCCTTATTAGCAGAATTAAGAAGGAGCTAAAAGTTAAAGTAAATATTCACACTCATGATTCTTGTGGGCTTTCAGTTGCGACGTATTTAGCCTCAATTGAAGCAGGTGCTGATTTTATTGATACGAGCATTTACCCGTTGGCTTTTGGGACTGCACAGCCAGCTATTCAAACAGTATACAACATACTCCTTAAAAAAGACAGGAAAAAACTCAAAATGAGTGAAATAGAGAAGGCCTCAAGACATATAGATTCCCTTTTGAAGAAAAGATATTCTCAATTATATAATCCAAAGCTTCAAGTTCCCGATCCGAGAGCCATGATCCATCAGATTCCTGGCGGAATGCTTTCTAATATGATCGCACAGCTAAATGAGCTACAAGCTTTAGATAGGCTTGAGGAAGTCTTAATGGAAATTCCAAAAATCAGGAAGGAGCTTGGCTGGCCTCCTTTAGTTACACCGATGTCTCAAATTGTTGGGGCACAAGCAGTTTTAAATGTAATAAGCGGAGAAAGGTATAGCATTGTAGTTAAAGAGTTGGTTGACTATGTTAAGGGTTTGTATGGAAAACCTCCTGCACCAATTGACAAAAACGTCGCTGAAATTATACTAGCAGGAGATGGAGGGTTACCTGAAAAGTCTCTCAGCTTGATTGAGTGCAGGGAATACATGAAAAAATTGCTCAATGATCCGAGGGAAGAGGACGTAATAACATTTTGCCTCTTTCCAAAAGAGGCTGAGGCATTCTTTAAAGAAAAATTTGTATCCGTGTCACCCATTTCACAGCTTTCAGCTCAAAAGCAGCTTGAGAAGCAATAATTTTTTCATTCAAAATTTTTATAATCTTTTAGAGATAGATTATTATTGAGAGCCGCCGTAGCTCAGCCCGGGAGAGCGCCCGAGAGGTAGATACCTCGGCGAAGCTGAAGACCGGGTTGTCGGGGGTTCAAATCCCCCCGGCGGCACCAGAGCTTTATTCCTTTTTCGCGAAGAAAAATTTTCAAAAAACCTGAATAGGCTTGTTTTGCCATTTTATTTTTAATAAAAAACCCACTCAATATTACGTTTTAGATTTTCCATGAATAGTAGAACCATTCTCTCATGTGAAATTGAACTAGATAGGTGGAAGTAGTTTCAAGCATAAAGGTTAAGGTGAAACCCGCTCCAGAGAGACCTATAATGAGTTAGGGCGGAAAACGGGAAAGATCCAAAACTTATGAGATTGCTTTTGTTTGAATTTTTCAAAATGTTATTTAACTCCTATTTGAAAAATGTTATAGGAAAATACCAAAACTTATGGCGCTACGGAGATGAATGAAACTACCCGGAAAAATGGGAAGCTTTTAAAGGCTGTTGAGATGGATGCATATATAGCATCAAAAGATCCACTCATTCCCGTTATTCTTTTAATTCTCGAGAACGGGGATGAATTTGAGCTCTATAATGTCCCGCTGGAAATTGCCAGATTCGTAATTAATGGCTCTTCAATCTTAAATGGAAATGAAAAGAAGGAAAGGATAGATATTTTTTCATTTATCGCAATGCATGAGGACATACTGAATCTTATCAAAGATGATCTTGAAAAAGTCGTAATAGACGAATATGATCCAACAACAATGCTGTACACTGCTAAAGTTTATTTCAGAAAGGGAAAAACCATGCTCGTGAGAAGATTCATTCCGAGCCATGCTATATTTTTGGCAATGATTGCTGGAAAAGATGTTTATGTATCTGAAAGGATATTGAATATACAGAAGAACTAAAATTTAAAAATTTTACCTTACCGGCTTTTGCTTCTTCCCTTTCAGCAGAGCATCTAAACTTACTCCATTGACCATAACTACTTTGTATCGAACGCCGGGAATATCTCCCATTGATCTGCCCTTAGGTCCTCCTATTCCCTCAATGACAACCTCATCGTGTTCATCTATGAAGTTTAATCCACCGTCGCTAGGCACGAATGCTGTTACGACCTTTCCGTTCTTTACAAGCTGGACTCTCACGCACTTTCTCACTGCAGAGTTAGGCTGTCTAGATTCCACTCCAACCTTCTCCAAAACAATTCCACTCGCTCTCGGAGCACCCTCAAGAGGATCAGCCTTCTTCTTTAAGTTTAGCATCCTCCTTTTGAACTCTCTCTGACTCCATCTGAATTTTAGCTTCTTTCTTCTTAGAGTTCTCGCTGCAAACAATCCAAGGGGCGATTTCTTACCTGGCAAACTAGATCAAACCTCCATTTATTCACATTAAAGGAAAACACTCGAGCCTTATAAAGTTTCTTTTTCAAACAATTATCACATTTGAAACATCATAGTATCTTTTAAGCAGTAGCTTAGCCCTTGTTACATTTTTGCCATTTTTCCCAATTGCAACACCCTTATCGCTAGGTTCAACAGTTATGTAAACAGTCTTCTTCGATGGAGTCTCAACTACCTTCACTGCCTTAACCCTCGCAGGCGCGACAGCATTCTTAGCGAGCTCCTCAAGCGTAGTTCCGTCCTCAACTATCTCTATTTCTTTTCCCAAAACCTTTCTCAACTTCTTTATGTTTGAGCCTCCTCTTCCTATAGCAGCTCCTGCTTCTCCCTTCTTAACAACAAAAATTATCATGTTATTTTCATTGTCTATTATGCAATCTTTCACAGTGGTTCCTGTAACATCCTGAAAAAGGGCTATATGCCTCAGCTCTTCAGGTGTTAGCTTAATCTCTGGCATTATTTTACCACCCTTTATGTCTCTACCAGCTCCAATATCTTTGAATCGCCCACGTCTATTATTGATAGCGCCTGTATCGGGAAAGGTTTCCCAAGCAATGTTCCAAGCTCAACAGATGTACCTTGAAAGACATATATGGGCGTTTGGGACAGCTTGGCATAGTATTCTATGTCCTTCTTAACTGAAGGATCTGCATTAGAAGCTATTACAACCATTTTTGACTTGCCATGCTTTAAGGTTTTTATTGTAGACTGGGAACCTATTTCTAATTTTCCAGTTCTTATTACCATTTTTATCTCGTTTTCGAATGACGCCATATTTACATTTCACCATTTCCACTTTCTTTTTCATTTAAAAATTGTCTTTTATCCTTTTCAATATGAGGAGTGAAATAAAGTTCGATCATTCCCGTACCAACAGGTATAACCTGACCAACTATCACGTTTTCAGTTACTCCTTTAAGTTCATCTGTTTTTCCCTGTGTAGATGCCTCAAATAAATGTTTCGTTGTCATTTCGAATGCAGCCCTAGCGAGGAAGCTCTCCTTTTCTCCAGAAACCCCATGCCTTCCGATCTGCCTCACGACTCCCGTCTGAGTCATGATGTCTGCAACAAGGTAAACGTGCCTCACATCAACGTCCAAACCTTGCTCCCTTAGAACGTTCATTATCTCATTTATTATGACCTTCCTCGCGGCTTCTATTCCCAAAACCATCATCGTTTCATAAATGCTGTTTGTCCTTGTTCTTGTAGGATCTACTCCTTTTACCTTTAAGACCTGCTCCAGATTAGAGCCATCAGTAACTATTACATACTCCTCTCTTCCGTCCTCTCCCCTTCTCGACTGAATTATAGCTCTCTTTATCCCCGCTATTCCCTTTATCTTTAGGTTTAGAACCTTCTCCCTCTTCTTAGAAATATATGAGAGATCGCTGGATTCTTTGAGGTAAATCGTTATCGTGTTCTCTCCTGTTATCTCAGCCTTTCCCACATTGGATTTTTTAATAACTTCATATACTTCCTCTACTGTGAGCCCCTTATCTTCCAGCATTGCAGGATCAAGCTCAACTCTAATGCTATTGGAGAACAGGTCCGCTTCAACGACATTGGCAACGTTTTCTATCTTCGTGAACTCGATCCTCCTAGCAACTTCTTTCGCCTTTTCCCTGTCGTATTTATGCTCCTCATCTAGGTACACTTCCATCATTGGAGTTGATGGGACCTTTCTCGCGTCAACTATCTCTATCAGTCGTGGAAGACCTAAAGTTACGTTTAGCTCTCTGACTCCAGCATAGTGGAATGTTCTGAGCGTCATCTGCGTACCCGGTTCTCCAATGCTCTGAGCAGTTACAGTACCTATAGGCTCTCCCGGCTCAACTAAGCTGTTTAAGTATGTCTGAACCGTAAGCTCAACTATCTTTTCAAGCTCCTCATCAGTAACGTTCCTTTTTTCAAGCTTGCTTGCGAGCTCATCGATCAAATTTTGGGGAAGAACCCCCCTCGCTTTTGACTCTATTTTCTCCCTAACAGACATCCCTACTCCCTCCATCCTACAACTCTCTCAATGATTCTATCTACATTAACTGCCTTTCCATGATCGCTTTTCGCTGGATCGACCTGGTCGTACCCGTATTTGAACTGTACGACTGTCCCATCAGGCAATCTTGCAGAACCGTCGTATTCTATCCTGACATCGAGCAGCGCATTTATTAACCTTCTCTGCATATAACCGCTCTGGCTTGTTCTAACCGCGGTGTCGACCAATCCCTCTCTACCTCCAGCCGCATGGTAGAAGAGCTCTACCGGATTAAGACCTGTTCTGAAGCTGTTGTAGACGAATCCCCTTGAAGCAGGAGATTTATCATTTTCTTTAAAGTGCGGCAGAGGTCTGTTCCTATACCCTCTGTTTATTCTCTCTCCTCTTATTGACTGCTGCCCTAAGGTAGCGCTCATCTGGGTTAAGTTCAATATATTTCCTCTTGCCCCCGTCCTAGCCATGATGAATGCATTGTTGAATATGTCCAAGTTATTTGCCGCGTACTCTCCCGCATCATCTCTTGCCTTGCTGAGCCTCTCCATTATCTTAGTCTCGAGCGTTTCCTCAATAGTTCTTCCAGGCAGTGGTTCAAGCCTACCCTCTTCCATCATTCTAATCAGCTCATTTACATCGTCCTCAGCCTTCTTCAGTATCTTCCTTATTTCCTCCCTAGCCTCCTCGCTTATTTCTACATCATCCAAGCTCATAGTAAAGCCGTGCTTCTCAATATATCTTATGAACATCTTGAACATTACATCTGAGATGTACCTCGCATAATCGCTACCATACTCCTTAGTTATCCAGTGGTAGAAGCTTTCAGGCTGCTGGGCTCCAATGCTTTTCTTGTCTATGACTCCGGTGTGCATCTTTCCTTTTTTAATTACTATATAGCTGTCGTTTAGGCAATCTTCGTCTTCGCACTTCAGCTTACCAGCATTGATGGAGGCCTTCGTCTTGAGCGTGAAATCCTTTGGAAGGAAGAGGCTTACAAGCTGCTTTCCAGTCCAGAACTCCTTTGGAGAGTAAATTGCAGGCTCCGGGAGTTCTTCCTTATATCCGGTAACAGAAAGCACTTCTATAACATCTTCCTTTTCCAAAAGCGTGGCCTTGCTTGTCAAAAGGTAACCTCCGCTGATGTAATCCTGAAGACCCCCAATTATAGGTCCTCCATATCTCGGAGAAAGTATATGCCTCTGAACAAGCATAAGCTCCTTCGCTTCGGCCCTAGCTTCTTCAGTCTGAGGAACGTGAAGGTTCATCTCATCTCCATCGAAGTCTGCATTGTACGGAGGGCATACTAGCAGGTTAAGCCTGAACGTTCTTCCAGGAAGGACCTTTACTTGGTGGGCCATAATGCTCATTCTGTGAAGGCTCGGCTGCCTATTGAAGAGGACTATATCGCCATCTATAAGGTGCCTTTCTATTATGTATCCAGGCGTTAGAGAGCTTGCTAAGGCCTTTCTGTCCTTAAAGTACCTGAGATCGACCCTCTTCCCGTCCGGTCTTATTATATAGTTTGCGCCAGGCCATTTATAAGGACCGTTAAGAACGTAGCTTCTCATTTCCTCTAAGTTCCACTGTGTGACCTTTACCGGCACTGTAAGTATCTTCGCAGCATCCTCAGGAACGCCCACCTCGTTTATCCCTATATTTGGATCTGGAGATATAACGGTTCTTGAGGAGAAGTCGACCCTCTTCCCGGACAAGTACCCTCTGAACCTTCCTTCCTTTCCCTTCAATCTCTGAGCCAATGTTTTAAGGGCTCTTCCAGTCCTGTGCTTCGCAGGCGGTATTCCGGGGACCTCATTGTCAAAGTAAGTAGTGACATGGTACTGGAGCAACTCCCAAATGTCGTCTATTACGATTGGAGGTGCAGCCGCCTCCATGCTTTCTTTAAGCCTTTGATTAGTCCTCACTATATCCACAAGCTTGTGAGTGAGGTCGTCTTCAGCTCTAATTCCAGTTTCAAGCATTATGCTTGGTCTTACCTGAACTGGAGGAACCGGAAGAACTGTTAAGACAAACCATTCAGGCCTAGAATCCTCGGGATTTATACCAAAAAGCCTGACATCGTCATCTGGTATGTTCGATAGCCTGTTCCTTATTTCATCTGGAGCTAGCTTCCTGCTGCTTCCCTTCTCCTCTTCAAGGAATGTCGTGGGCCTCTCGAGCTTTATCTTTCTCTGAGCAGCGCCGCAGTGTGGACATACGGTCGTCTTGGAAGCCTTCTGCTTTATGTGCTCATAAAGCCTAGGAAGGAGGAATGGCATGTACTTTTCTACTCTCCTCATGAGGTCTAGGTACTGCTTTATCTCCTCCTCAGGGAGGAGGATTCTTCCGCATTTCCAGCATGTTCCTCTAAGCAGATCATATATCTCCTTAACGTACCCTATATGTATTACCGGCTTTGCAAGCTCGATATGTCCAAAGTGTCCAGGACAACTTTGCATAGTATTTCCGCATACAGGGCACTTCTGCCCAGGCTCTATGACTCCCAGCCTCGGATCCATGACACCTCCTTGAATTGGGAGACCGTCGTCGTCGTATGTCTCTGCAGTTATGATCTGAACCTTGCTCATCCTCCTGATCTCATCAGGAGAGAGGACGGAAAGCTTTATTCCCTTTATTTTCTTCTGCACTCCAGGCATGTTAATCACCCACTATATCTCCAAGCTTTAATCTGGGCATGATTCCCATGCTCATAAGCTCCTGAATAAGGAGCTTAAATCCGTATGCCACCTCTACAGGATATATCTCTCCCTTATCTCCGTGTATTGGACAGACATATGCATTTTTGTTTCTATCGAACCACCCTATGTGCCCGCACTTCGCGCAAACATAAATGACCGTCTTGTCGCTACTTTCTAAAAGCCTCTCCCTGAGGAGCATAGAAGCTCCATGCCCTACAAGCACGTCTCTTTCCATCTCTCCGAACCTGAGCCCTCCTTCCCTTGCCCTTCCCTCGGTTGGCTGTCTCGTCAAGAGCTGCACAGGACCTCTTGATCTGGCGTGGAACTTATCAGCAACCATGTGGTGGAGCCTCTGATAATAAACTATACCTATCATTATGGGAACTCCTATTATCTCTCCTGTCCTCCCGTCATACATTACCTCCCTTCCATCTGGCGAATATCCTTTCTTCATCAGCTTCATTCTTATTTCCTCAACGGGCTCCTTTGAGAACGGAGTTGCATCTACTGTTTTTCCTAGAAGAGCTGCTGTCTTTCCTGCGAGCATTTCCAGAAGCTGACCGAGCGTCATTCTTGATGGAAAAGCATGCGGATTTATTATTATGTCTGGAACGATCCCTTCTTCCGTATATGGCATGTCATATTGAGGTATAAGCATTCCTATTACTCCCTTCTGTCCATGCCTCGAGGCAAACTTATCCCCTATCTCAGGTATCCTGTAGTCCCTGACCCTTACCTTAACAAGCTTGTCGCCTTCCTGTGTTTCTGATATGAAAACGCTGTCTACAACTCCCTTCTCTCCGTACCTTATAGTTACGCTAGTGTCCTTCCTTACTGAAGCTCCGAAGCCGTATTCTTTGAATTCCTCAAGGAATCTCGGTGGGCTCGTTTTGCCGATGAGCGCCTCTCCATCCGCGACCTCAGTTTCTGGAGAGATTATGCCATCCGGGTCGAGCTTTTTGTATACCTCAAAACCCCTGTATATCTTCACGCCTGCCTCGGGGACTTCAATTTTGTCCTCCTGACCTCCAGGATACTTCTTCTCCTCAGTTGAGTAGAGCCTGAAGAACGTCGATCTCATGAACCCCCTTTCAACGCTTGACTTATTGAAGATCAGTGCATCTTCGATGTTGTACCCAGTATAGGACATGATGGCTACAACAGCGTTCTGTCCTGCAGGCTTTTCATTATACCTTATTACTTCCAGCGGCTTTGTCTGAACTAGAGGCTTTTCAGGGTGGTGGAGTATATGCCCCCTTGAATCGGTTCTAACGTTGAAGTTAGCTGCATATAGACCTAAGGCCTGCTTAACCATTGCAGACTGGTAGGTGTTTCTCGGGGACTGGTTATGCTCAATGTATGGAATAGTTGAAGCCGCGACTCCAAATATTCCAGCAGTCCAGAGCTCAAGATGAGTATATTCCTTTCCATTCGGTCCTAGCAGATCTGAAGGATCTAGAGCTATATACGCGTTTTCCTCTTCCTCAGCATCGAGGTACTCTATTTTCCCTTCCTTTACAAGATCTGAAAACGTCTTTTCCCCTTTCCTTAAAGCTTCAATGTCTCTTTTAGTTACTGCAGGCTTTCCGTTTCTCACTATGATTAAAGGCCTCCTTATCCTCCCAGCATCTGTATTGACGTAGAGTTCTTTTATTTGAGGTCTCTCGTAATAAACGACATTGATCTCGTGATGAAGATCTCCCTTCCTCCTCATCTCCCTTATTGTGGAAGCGAGCTTTTCACCATCCGGGTAATATCCTATGTGCCTTCCGTTTAAGTAAACCCTAGTCATTTCTAGGTACTGGGTGTTGTTGTTCTCCACAGCGTCTTTAAGGGCTTCTTCAACTGGTATGACTCCGAGCTTGTAAAGCTGGTTTTCAACCTTCTTCTCGCTGATTCCAACAGTTATGTATGTGAGAAGGGAGAGGTTCTTCACCAGACCGCAATTTGGACCCTCGGGAGTCTCGAATGGACACATCCTCCCCCATTGAGTGCCGTGGAGGTCTCTAGCCTTAAACAGGGGCTGGCTCCTGCTCAGCGGCGATACAACCCTTCTCAAATGACTGAGCATGCTCATCCAGTTCGTCCTATCTAAAAGCTGGGATACGCCCGTCTTTCCTCCGACCCATGTGCCCGTTGCCAAGGCATGCCTTATCCTCTCGGTCATAACATCTGATCTTACTATTGACGATATTTTGAACCTCTTGCTCCTGGTTAGGACCTTCTCAGCTTGGTAGTTAAAGTCCTTTACAAAGTTCTTGAAGGACGCCCTGAAGAGGGTTGCAAGCAGGTCGCCTGCAAGCTTCAGCCTTTTGTTCGCGTAATGGTCCCTGTCATCAGGCTCCCTCCAGCCTAAAGAGAGCTCAAGAAGCATGTTGGCCATTTGTGCTAAGAAGAAGCCCTTCTTCCTTCTGTCCTTAGGGGAAGAACCCAAATGAGGGAAGAAGTACTTGTCGATAACCTGCTTTGCCCTTTCTATTCTGTTCTCCCTGACCTGACCTATTGCAACTCTAGTTCCTATATAATCTAAAGCGTCATCGACAGTCGCTATAGATCTGGAGGCTTCAAGGCTTGGGAGAAGGAGGCTCTGAACCTCCGGGTTTAAGCTTACCGCATAAACAATATCCTGATCCTTCTCAAATCCGAGGGCCCTCATGAGTATGGCAAAGGGAAGCTTTCCAGGAACTCCTCCAAATGAGATCGTGATAGTCCCATCCTTATGGAGCTCCATCATAACTGAAATCCTATAAGATCCGGTGCTAGATATTGCCTTAGCCGTATAGAGAACATTGCTCCCCGCCTTTCCCTCATCGACCAATACTCTGTTTGTTACCATATCTTCCTGAGCTATTATGACTTTTTCAGTTCCATTTATTATAAAGTATCCTCCCGGATCATCGGGATCTTCGTTTATCTTTATAAGCTCCTCAGGGCTCATCTTGCTCAGAGGATCGAGCTTGCTTTTAATCATTATTGGAAGATCTCCGATGTATACCTTATCCTTTATGCTCTCAACTCCATTTTCAACCAGCGTTATTTCAAGGTACATTGGGGACGCATAAGTAATGTTCCTTACCCTCGCCTCAAACGGAGTTATCTCTACTTCAGATCCGTCAGCCTCTCTAGAAACTGGCTTTAAAACTTCAATCTTACCAAGCTTAAACTTCACTTCAGGGAAAGCTGTTTCTATAATCTCCTGTTCATCTATAATCTCCTGCAGCATAGTTTCAACAAATCTGTTATAAGAATCGAGATGCTGTCTAGAAAGCCCCTGCTCTTCAATAAACTTTTTAGCTAAAAGCCACCTCGCTTCTCCATCTAAGTAGCTAAGGTCTTCTTTTTTCTTGGATTCACGCGCTCCCTCTTCTTGGATATTATTGGACATGTCAGCCGATCACCACTAGTCTGTAGACAACTGATTCTCCTGTTATCTCATCTCTCCTTGTAATCTTCACAAGCTCTCCTGGCTTTGCTCCTATCTCCCTCGCAACTGGATCGCTCGATCTAATTAGCGGGAGCTGATTAATGCTAACATTAAGCTCCTTCAGTACCTTTGGGACCTCAGTTATTGGTATCCTCTCATGCTTTGGAACGAGAACGTGATCTTGTACAGAAAACTTTTTTGGAGACATGACCTTTTACAACCCCATTTTGTTGTTAAGAACGATTTTACGCATTTTACTAAACCTTTCATAAAACATAAAGTAAACAAAAATTTACACTGAATAAGAGTTTTTAAATATTTATGCTCTTTTTGTATTTCATGATTATAAATATAAGGGATTTTATTTTTTACTATGAAAATTTTACTACTGAATAGAAAATATTTAATGTGCCGCGGCCGGGATTTGAACCCGGGTCACGGGCTCGAGAGGCCCGCATACTTGGCCGGGCTATACTACCGCGGCTTCTCTTTAAAAATCTCTTTTAAAAGATTTTAAAATTTGCTCTCAATTGTACAAATTAAAAAATATATACCCTGTATTTAAATAAAAAATTTCCGTTCTCCGCTTTAACGAGTAGAGTTTTTATCTAGTAAATTAAAATATTAAAGTAGAGGGCGCCGGGGTGGCCGAGCGGTCTAAGGCGGTGGGCTCGAGACCATAAGGATGAGTCGTTTCCGGCCTTCAGCAGGAGACCCACTGCTCCTTGCGGGGCGCGCGGGTTCAAATCCCGCCCCCGGCGTCCTTATTTAGAGTTCTATGTCTGAGAAAAATTTCAGTTTATATATAATATGATGGGCAAGGAAGATATACACGACTACAGAAGGAGGCTAGCATCGGTGCTCGAGTACCTGGGCAAGCTGGAGAGCAAAGACCTGAACGCCAGTCGTTTTGCGAAGTACGCGACAACGCTCCCCAACATCACGCTGCATATGGGCGTGGAGTTTAAAGAAGCGAAAAGAGAAGGCATCAAAAGCGTTATGAGGTGGATCAACGAGTCCGACTTCGAGCCATGGACGAAGTACGATTACAAGGGTATCCTGAAGCGCTTTTACAAAGGCTCAGGACTGGGGCGCTAGACGCCAGCCAGCTCTTCCCGCCCGAGGTCGCGTGGATAAAGACGAACCTGAAGCGCAGCGTAATGAAGGAGCTGCCCAAAGGAGCGTTACAAGCTTTTCAAGCGTGGAAATGAACTTTTCAAGGTTTTTCTTCTTTATCTTCACTGTTATGTATTCGTCTTTTTTCTTTTTCGCTCATGACATAATAAACGGCAAGCTTCTAAGTCCGCCGGCCGGCGGCGCGATGAATTGCGCCCACTCCACTTTTTAGGCTTCAGCAGGCGCATCAGTGCGTCATTTGCTAAAGTTTATATTGAAAAGTCACACACCGCTGTGTGTTTACCTAACTTTTAAAAATAAAAAGCTACACTGCAACGCTAGCAACATGGGGATAGCTCGGTTGGATAAAGTACTTGCAAACCTTTTTTCGCTGAGAGCAGAGGAGTTTGAAAAATCAGGAAAGCCTGACAGAACGCTG